>JAJPIH010000264.1 GCA_021324875.1 Alphaproteobacteria bacterium | reverse complement strand
CGGGTTCCTGGTCCTCTACCAGGAGGATCGCGACGATATCGCCAGCGATGAGGAGGGCGAAGGCACCCGCCTGCCGGCGATGCGCAACGGTGAAAATCTGACCCGCGGTGCGGTGGTGCCGAGCCGCCACGTCACCCAGCCGCCACCGCGCTATAGCGAGGCGAGCCTGGTCAAGAAGCTTGAGGAACTCGGGATCGGACGGCCCTCGACTTATGCGGCGATCCTTCAGGTGTTGCAGGACCGCGCTTACGTCCGGCTCGACAAGCGGCGCTTTGTGCCGGAAGACCGCGGGCGCCTCGTTACCGCGTTCCTGACCAGTTTTTTCGAGCGCTATGTCGAATACAATTTTACCGCCGACCTCGAAAATCAGCTCGACGAGGTGTCCGGCGGCCGCATCGACTGGAAGGAGCTGTTGCGCAATTTCTGGCGCGACTTCTCCGCCGCCGTGGACGGCACCAAAGAGCTGACGATTACCCAGGTATTAAAGGCGCTCGACGAGGATCTCGGGCGGCACTTTTTCCCCGACGACGGCAGCGGCCGCGACCCGCGCTTGTGTCCGGTATGCGGCGCCGGGCGGTTGAGCCTCAAACTCGGCAAATTCGGCGCCTTTATCGGCTGCTCGAATTATCCGAATTGCCGCTACACGCGGCCGCTGGCGATCGAAGGCAATGGCGGCGAGGTCAGCGAGACCACCCTCGGCAGCGACCCGGCGAGCGGGCTACCGGTGACGATCAGGAAAGGCCCGTTCGGCCATTATGTCCAGCTCGGCGCCGGCGACGGTGACGCCAAGCCCAAACGGGTGGCGATCCCGCGTCCGCTCAAACCGGCCGATATCGACCTCGACACGGCGCTCAGGCTGCTCGCGCTGCCGCGCGAACTTGGCGCCGACCCTGATACCGGCGAGATGATCACCGCCGGCATCGGCCGCTTCGGCCCTTACATCAAGCGCGGCGCCACCTACAAATCGCTGGGCAGCGACGACGACGTCCTGACGATCGGCGTCAACCGGGCGGTGGTTCTGCTTGCCGAACCGACCGCACCGCGGCGCCGCGGCGCGCCGCAGCCGCTGCGCGAATTGGGCATGCATCCCGAGGGCGGCATCGTCGCGCTGTATGAGGGCCGTTACGGCCCCTATGTCAGCCACAACGGGGTCTTCGCCTCGTTGCCGCGCGGCGCCGATCCCGAAACCTTTTCGCTTGACCAGGCGTTGCCGCTGCTCGACGCACGGCGGCACGAAAAGCGGCCGCCGACCCGCGGCAAAACCGCCAAAACCGCCCCGACAAGGCCGAAACGCGCCAAACCCGCGGCCAAGGCGGCGGCAAAGCCCGCACCTTCGGCACGGGCGACCGCATCGCGGACCGGCGCGCGCCAATCCGCATCGGTGGCGACGACCGCCGCCGGCGACGCCAAGGGAGCGCAAAGGCAGCGCAAGACGAAAACACAGCCGCTGGCTACCGCCGCGAAGCGCGCGGCGCGAAAGAAGCCCGCGCCCGCCGGCCGGTCCCGGTCAGGCCCGGCATCGCGATCCGATTAGATGCGACGATCGCCATCGGCCCTCGGCAACAGGCCCAAACGCCGCCCGGCGGCCCTGCCCTCGGCCAGTGATGTCGCCGCGTTCATCCGCAGTCACCCCGCCCCCGCCGGCGCCCGCGAAATTGCCCGCGCCTTTGATCTCGGGCCGGCCGAGCGCCCGGCGCTGCGCGCGATGCTGCGCCGCATCGAACGCAGCGGTGCGGTCACCCGCACCCCCGCGCGGCGCCTCACCGCCGGTCAAACGCTGCCTGAGATTGCCGTGATCGAGCGGATCGGCAGCGACGAGGACGGTACACCCTTGGCCACGCCGGTCGCCTGGTCCGGGCCAGCACCGGCGCCGCTGGTCCGAATTGACAGCGAAGGCGGCGACGGCTTTCCGATCGGCGCCCGCGCCTCGGCCCGCCTCGTCACACGCGATGACGGCGAGATCGAAGCGCACATCGTTCGCCGCCTCGATCCGGACGGCGCGCGCATTGTCGGGGTTGTGGAAAGGGACCGTCAGGGCGTTCGGATCGTCTCCGCCGACCGTCGCAACCGCACCGAATACACGATCCGGGAACCCGACACCGGCGGCGCCGGCCCCGGCGAATTGGTTGTTGCCGAAATACGTCCGACGCCACGCTTCGGCGCGCCCCGGGCGCGGATTGTCGAACGGCTCGGTTTCGCCTCCGATCCCGGCGCCGTCAGCCGGCTGGCCATCGCGACCTTCGACATCCCGAGCGAATTTCCGGCCGCCGCGCTCGCCGAAGCGGAAGCCGCCACGCCGCCCGGACCGGAGGGGCGGATCGATTTGCGCGACCTGCCGCTCGTCACCATCGACGGCAGCGACGCGCGCGATTTCGATGACGCGGTGTGGGCCGAGCCCGACCCCGACCCCGCCAATCCGGGCGGCTGGCATATCGTCGTCGCGATCGCCGACGTCGCCTGGTATGTGCGCCCGGGCAGCGCGCTCGACCGCGAGGCCGAGCGCCGCGGCAACTCGGTCTATTTTCCCGACCGGGTGGTGCCGATGCTGCCGGAGGCGTTGTCGAACGGCCTGTGCTCGCTCCAGCCGGGCAAGGAGCGCGCCGGGATCGCGGTCGATCTCGCGATCGATGCCGCCGGCCGCAAGCGTCGTCACCGCTTCAGGCGCGTGCTGCTGCGCTCGGCGGCTCGCCTCACCTATGACGAGGTGCAGGCGATCCGCGACGGGCAGTGCGCGCCGCCGCCATCGCTGCCCGCGGCAACGGTCGCCGCGCTTTACGGCGCCTATGTCGCATTGGCCAATGCCCGCCTCGCCCGCGGCGCTCTGGCGCTCGAGCTGCGCGAAGACCGGGTCGTACTCGACGCCGACGGGCGGCCGACGGCGGTCGTCCCGGCAGCGCGCTTCGACAGCCACCGTCTGATCGAGGAGTTCATGATCCTCGCCAATGTCGCGGCGGCCGAAGAGCTCGAAGCCGGGGGCCAGCCGTGCATGTACCGCGTGCACGCCGCTCCCGAGCTCGACAAGGTCGCGACATTGCGCGAGGTCCTGGCCGCTGTCGGCATCCCCGGTCTGGCGATCGCCAAGGGCCAGGTGCTGAAGCCGGAGCTCTTTAACCGGGTGTTGCGGCGGGCGACGGATAGCGACCTCGGCCCGCTGGTTAACGAACTGGTGCTGCGCTGCCAGGCGCAAGCGGTTTACAGCCTCGACAATATCGGGCATTTCGGCCTCGCGCTGCGTCGTTATGCGCATTTCACCTCGCCGATCCGGCGCTATGCCGACCTCGTCGTGCACCGCGCGCTGATCAGAAACGCCGCGGTCAAGGGCGAGGATTGCGGCGTCGGCGCCCTGTCGGAGGGTACCGGCCGCGACGAGCTGACGGCGGTCGCCGAACACATTTCGGCCACCGAGCGGCGCGCCGTCGCCG
>JAJPIH010000010.1 GCA_021324875.1 Alphaproteobacteria bacterium | reverse complement strand
TCGGCCGATCCGGCCCGACGGCGTCGACAAGGTCACCGGCCGCGCGAATTTCGGCGCGGATATGTCATTGCCCGGCATGCTTTGGGGCAAGATCAAACGCAGCCCGCACGCCCATGCCCGCATTGTTTCGATCGACGCCTCCAAGGCCCTGGCCCTGCCCGGCGTGCGCGCGGTCGTCACCGCTGCCGATTTCCCCGAGATCCGGTCGGAGGAGGCCCTTGTCGGCGAAGGGCCGATGAATTTCCGCGATCTGTCACGCAATGTCATGGCCCGGGACAAGGTGCTGTACGAAGGCCACGCTGTTGCCGCCGTTGCCGCGGTCTCGCCGATCGTCGCGGCCGAAGCGCTTGACCTGATCGAGATTGTCTACGAGGTGCTGCCGCACGTCATCGACGTCGAGGCGGCGATGCGGCCCGATGCGCCGGTGCTGCATGACGACCTCTTCACGCAGGGCATCGACCCGAAACCGGAACGTCCGTCCAACATCGCCAAGCGCGTGGCCTTTGCCAAAGGCGATGTCGAGGCCGGGTTTGCTCAGGCCGATGTGGTCATTGCCCGCCGGTACACGACCCAGCCGGTCCATCAGGGATATATCGAACCGCATGCCTGTGTCGTGTCGTCCGCCGCCGACGGACAGGTGCAGATCTGGTGCTCGAGCCAAGGTCAGTTCATGGTCCGCGCCTATTGCGCCAAGCTGCTCGGGCTCGATATCGCCAATATCCGGGTCATGCCCGCCGAGATCGGCGGTGGCTTTGGCGGCAAGACACTGATCTATCTGGAGCCGGTGGCGCTGGCGCTGTCGCGCAAGACCGGGCGGCCGGTCAAAATCGTGATGACCAGCGAGGAAGTTTTCCGCGCCACCGGCCCGACCTCGGGCGGGGTCATCGAAGTCAAACTCGGGGCCAAGCGTGACGGCGCGATCGTTGCCGCCGATCTCGTGCTTAAATATCAGGCCGGCGCCTTTCCCGGCTCGCCGGTGCAGCCCGGCTGCATGTGCGCCTTTGCCATGTACGACCTGCCCAATGTCGCGATCGTCGGCTACGACGTCGTCTCAAACCGCCCGAAAGTGGCGGCTTATCGCGCGCCCGGTGCGCCGATTTCGTCGTTTGGCGTCGAGAGCTGTCTGGACGAACTCGCCCGCGAACTGCGCATCGACCCGCTGCTCTTGCGCGAAAAAAATGCAGCAAAAGAAGGCACCAAGGCGGTGCATGGGCCAACCTGGACCAATATCGGCTTTCTCGACACATTGAGGGCCGCCAAGCAACATCCGAATTACCGGATCCCGCTCGGCCCCAATCAGGGGCGCGGCATTGCCTGCGGCTTCTGGTTCAATGTCGGCGGCGAATCAAGTGCGGCAGTGCATGTCAACGAAGACGGTTCGGTCAGTGTCGCTTCGGGCAGTCCCGATATTGCGGCTCGCGCGCCTCGATGGCGATGATGGCCGCCGAAACTCTCGGCATTCCGATCGAACGGGTCAAGCCGATCGTTGCCGACACCGCTTCGATCGGGTTCACCCATGTGACCGGCGGCAGCCGGGTCACGTTTGCCACCGGGATGGCAACCGTGCAGGCGGCGCAAAAGGTCATCGAGGAGCTGAAACGCCGCGCGGCGATGATCTGGGACATCAGCCCCGAGGCGGTCGATTGGCGTGACGGCTGCGCCTATCCGGCGGGCGCCAATGCCGGCAGCTTTGACCCGCTGCCCTTGGCCGAAATCGCCGCGAAGGCGGCACGCACCGGCGGCCCGATCGGGGCCGAGGTCCAGCTCAATGCGCAAGGCGCCGGTCCCGCTTTTGCGACGCATGTCTGCGACGTCGAGGTCGATCCCGAGACCGGGGCGGTCAAGATCCTGCGCTATACCGCGACCCAGGATGTCGGGCGCGCGATCCATCCATCCTATGTCGAGGGCCAGATCCAGGGTGGCGTCACCCAGGGGATAGGCTGGGCGCTGAATGAGGAATACATCTACGACCGCCAGGGACGCATGGATAATCCGGCGTTTCTCGACTACCGGATGCCGGTCGCGTCCGATCTGCCGATGATCGACGCGGTCATCGTCGAAGTGCCGAACCCGCGGCATCCTTTCGGCGTGCGCGGCGTCGGCGAGGTGCCGATCGTGCCGCCAATGGCGGCGGTGGCCAACGCGATCCATGCGGCGGCCGGAGCGCGGCTGCGCGACCTGCCGATGGCGCCGCCAAAAGTGCTTGCCGCGCTCGAACGCGAGGAGGAGGTGCAACCGCTGGCCGCCCAGTAAGGGGCGATATCGAGGCGCGTCGAATAAGCCTCGGCCTCCGATCGGGCTGGGGCGGCGGGTCCATGTCGCCGCCGATCGCCCAAACCCGGTCGCGGTTTTGCGCCGCATATCACGGGCTTGATGAACCCGCTCCGCAGCGGCTTGTGCGCGGTGATACCCTCGATCCAGCGAAGGGACGGCGGCCTATCGCCGGGTAGCCGTCCTTCGGCTTGTCGCCGCGCACCGGGCGGCGTAAACCGCATGCGAGAAAGCGGAGGAGCGGGAGATGGCAGGAGAATCGGCCCAATTCGGCCTGCGCCAGCGGCCGCCGACCCCGGCGACTCGGTCGTTTGAGTTGCCGCCGCGATTACAGCCGATGCTGGACCGGGCCAAGGCCGGCTTGGCCGAGCCGTTTCGCGGTGTAAATGCCAGCGAGCGGCGCCCGGCCGGGCTTTTCCGACTGCAAAAGACCGGTGTGTCGCTTGCCGCGCTCAGCGAAGCGGCGCGCACCTTTCTCGCTCGGTTGCCGGCGCGCGAGCGCCAGGCGGCGTGCTTTGCCATCGACGATGAAGCGTGGCGGATGTGGTCGAACATCCACCCCTGGCTGATGCGCCACGGCGTCTGCCTTGCCGATCTCGGCGGCGATGCGCGCGAGGCGGCGCTGGCGCTGATGCGGGTCAGTCTGAGCGCCGCGGGTTACGAGACGGCGCGCAACGTCATGCGCCTCAACCACCATGCGCTCGAGATCACCGGCAAGCCCGATGAATACAGCGAGTGGTTCTATTGGGTCAGCATTTTCGGAACCCCGTCTGCCGATGGGCCGTGGGGGTGGCAGATCGATGGTCACCACCTCAACCTCAATTGCCTGGTGCTCGGCGACCAGCTGGTTCTGACGCCGCAATTCATGGGTTCCGAGCCGGTGCTGGCACGCTTTGGCAAATATCAGGGCACCCGGGTCTTTGCCGCCGAGGAAGAAGCCGGCCATGCCTTGATGCGTGTGCTGTCGCCCGAAGAGCGCATGCGGGCGACAATCGGGACCGATCTGCCCTCGGAGCTTTTGACCGCGGCATTCAACGACAATCGCCGCATCGAACCGGCCGGGCTGCGCTACCCCGAGCTTCCGCCCGAGGGTCGCGAGCGGCTCGAGGCGCTGCTTGCCACCTATATCGGGCGGCTGCGACCCGGGCATGCCGAGATCCGTTACGCCGAGGTCAAGCGCCATCTCGACGACACGCATTTCGCCTGGATCGGCCATTTTGACGATGCCAGCCCGTTTTATTACCGCGTTTTAAGCCCGGTAATCCTGGTTGAATTCGACCACCAGTCGGGCATCGTGTTCGACAACGATACGCCGTCGCGCGACCACATCCACACCGTCGTCCGCACGCCCAATGGCAACGACTATGGCAAGGACCTGCTGCGCCAGCACTACGCCCGTCACGACCACGGGCATCGGCATGCTGCGCGTTAAAGCCGCCCGTGCGCGGGGAGGCTGACCAAAAGACACAACGTTGTTCCGCGGCAATCGGACGCCGAGCGCGCAGCCGCGCCAGGGCGCGGCCCGCTGGCCGCCATCGGGTGGGCGGCAGGCGGTTGATCGGCTTCTCCACGTCGGTTGTGCCGGAGGAACCCAAGCATCGGGTTGGAGAGTTACCCAGCCGCTGACGAAGGGATCGTTCGCGCGCGCCGCCGCGGCGCGCGTTGACCCGGGCGTGGCGCGCCTCTAGCATCGCCAAAAAACATCCGGTGAGCCCAACCCCGGGCGGCACCCATGCGGGGAGAGCAAGAATGGCCGACCGGTTTCCCTACACCGGCAAGGAATTTCTCGACAGTCTCGATGATGGCCGCGAGGTGTGGATCTATGGCGAGCGCGTGCGCAATGTCGCCGTCCATCCCGCTTTTCGCAACACCGCCCGCATGATCGCTCGCCTTTACGACGCGCTGCACCGCGACCATGCCGAGGCGAAAGCGGTGCTGACCTGCCCCACCGAATGGGGCGGCTTCACGCACCGCTATTTTGTGGCGCCGCGTTCAGCCCAAGATCAGACTTTGGCGCGCGATGCGATCGCCGCCTGGTCGCGGCTGACCTATGGCTGGCTCGGCCGGTCCCCGGATTACAAGGCAGCGTTTCTCGCCACCCTGGGGGCCAATGCCGAGTTCTACGCACCCTATCAGCAGAATGCACGGCGCTGGTATCGCTTCGCGCAGGAGCGCATGCCGTTTGTCAATCATGCGATCGTCCAGCCTCCGGTCGACCGCAACATGGCGCCCGGCGCGCCGGGCGGTCCGACCGATGTTTATGCGCATGTGACCGGGGAAACCGATGCCGGCATCCGCGTCAGCGGCGCCAAGGTCGTCGCCACCGGCTCGGCCTTGACCCACTTCACCTTTGTTGCGCATGCCGGGGTGCTGCCGGTCCAGGACAAGAATTTTGCGATCGTCTTCCTGGTGCCGAGCAACGCACCCGGCGTCAAATTCATCTGCCGCGTCTCGAACGAACAGCGTGCTGCGGTGCTCGGCAGTCCGTTCGACTACCCGCTATCGAGCCGCCTCGACGAAAACGACGCGATCTTCATCATGGACGACGTGCTGGTGCCGTGGGAGGACGTGTTTGTCTATGCCGATGTCGACAAGGCCAACCGCTTTTTCCCGAACAGCGGGTTTCTGCCGCGGGCGATGCTGCAAGGCTGCACCCGGCTCGCGGTCAAGCTCGATTTTATTCTCGGCCTGCTGGTCAAAGCGACCGAAATCGCCGGCACCCGCGCGTTTCGCGGGGTCGAGGCCAATATCGGCGAAGTCATCGCGTGGCGCAATACGATGTGGGGATTGTCGGATGCGATGGCCAAAGGCGCCGAGCCTTGGGCCGATGGCTGCGTGCTGCCGGCAATGGAGCCAGCGATGGCCTACCGCATCCTCGCACCCGAGGCCTATGTGCAGATCAAACAGCTCATCGAAAAGACCGTCGCCAGCAGCCTCATTTACCTCAACTCGCATGCCCGCGATTTCACGACCCCGGAATTGCGCGCCTATCTCGACCGCTATGTGCGCGGTTCGGGCGGGGTTGAGGCGGTGGCGCGGGTCAAGCTGATGAAGCTGTTATGGGATGCGATCGGGACCGAATTTGGCGCGCGCCACGAGCTCTATGAAATCAACTATGCGGGCAGCCACGAGGAAATCCGCATCGACGCGCTGCGCGCGGCGATCGGCGCAGGCCAGTACGATCATTGGAAGGCCTTTGCCGAGAATTGCATGGCCGAATACGACCTGAGCGGCTGGACCGTGCCCGATCTCGTCAACCCCGACGATGTCAGCATGCTCGGTCGCGCATAGCCGGCTTTAGCGCTCCGCGGCGCGCGGCGCCGGGCAATGCAATCGCGTCTTTTTGCCGCGGTTCTGCGTGCTAAGCTTTTCGCCGGGCGCAAATCTCGAGGAGGGAGCGATGGCAAAGACGCGCGGCAACGGCCTGCTGATGGTGTGGACCGACATCGATCCCGAATTCGATGCGGAATTCAACCGCTGGTATGATCAAGAACACCTCCCGCGGATGCTGCAAATCCCGGGCTTTCTGAGCGCCGGCCGCTATCGCGCGGTCAAAGGCGGCCCCAAATACCTCGCCATGTATGAACTCGAAGACCACAACGTATTGCGCAGCGCCGCCTATCTCGATACCCAGAAATACCAGCCCTCGGCGGCGCGGCAAAAAAGCGGCACCAGCCGGATCGGGCGCAATTTTCTGCGCAATGCCTATCGTCAGATCTTTCCGGTCCACACGCATCCGATCGAGCAGACCGCCGAGATGGCGCCGGTGTTGCAAATGGGACGGATCGATGTGCCGAGCGCCGCGGAAGAGGAATTCAACGACTGGTACAACACTGTCTATATTCCCGGCTATCTGGCGGTCCCGGGCTGCCTCAATGCGCGCCGCTATGTGGCGGTTGAAGGCCAGCCCAAATACCTGACCCTTAACGAATTCGAGCACGAAGCGGTGTCCGAGAGCGAAGCCTGGCTGCGGGCCCGCGACAGCAACCCGTGGACCCGCCGGGTGCGACCCTATCTGCGGCACGATGAAGGCTCGCCCGGTGTCTATCGGCGCATTTACCCGAAATAGGCGCGAACGCGTTACCCGCGCAAACCATATCGGCATTCCCGCGAAACCGGGAAGGCCGGGCCTGCCCCCGGCTTGAACAGGGGCGGACGGCGGCAGCGGCCGCCGGTCGCCGTCCTTCGCGTGACCGATCCGCAGGCTCACCCGGTCGGTCGCACGCCGCGTGCGGTTTGATTGAACAATATGCGCCGCTCTTCGTCGCTGGGCGGTGCCGAGCGGCGCAATTCCTTGCCGAGATCGACGCCGCGCCGCACCGCCGGCCGGTCGCGTATCGCCGCCCGCCAGCGCGCCACATTGGGGAAATCGTCGAGGGGTTGCCCCAACGGCTTGGCGATCAGCACCCACGGCCACGACGCCATGTCGGCGATCGAATAGTCGCCAAGGATGAATTGACGGTCCTCGAGCCGGCGCTCGAGCACGCCGAGGCAGCGGTTGTATTCGTCGGCGTAGCGCTGTTGCGAATAGGGATGCTCGCCCGGCGCATAATTGACAAAGTGGCTCAGCTGCCCGGCCATCGGCCCGAGATTGCCGACCTGCCAGAACAGCCATTCAAGACATTCCTTGCGGCCGCGGCGGGTGTGCGGCATGAAGCGTCCGGTCTTCTCGGCCAAGTGAACGAGAATGGCGCCCGATTCGAACACCGGCATCGGCCCTTCCGGATCGTCGTGGTCGACAATCGCCGGCATCCGGTTGTTCGGGCGGATGGCGAGGAATTCGGGCTTGAACTGGTCGCCGCGACCAATATTGACCGGGATCACGCGGTAGGGGAGCCCGCATTCTTCGAGCATGATCGCGATCTTCCAGCCGTTCGGCGTCGGCCAGTAGTAGAAATCGATCATCGCTTCCCCCCGATGCGGCGGACCATGAAGCGCCGGGCGCGAGCCGGCACGACGCGGTCGGCTTTTGTCACTTGCCGTCGGCGGCGGCAACCGCGGCTGGCTCGCGCGCTGCAACCGCCGCCCCCTCGGCCAGCAAGGCTGCGATTTCGTCACGCGAGCAGCCCAGTTCGGCGAGGATCTCGCGGGTATGCTCGCCCAGCACCGGGGCGCCGCGGCGGATCTCGCTCGGAGTCCGCGAAAACCGTGCCGCCGCGCGTGCCTGGCGCAGGCGCCCGGCCTGGGGATGCTCGGTCTCGACCACGAGACCCAGAGCGCCGAGCTGCCGATGGCGGATGACCTCGTTGCGGGTCAAGACCGGTCCGCACGGCACGCCTTCTGCGCTTAAAAGGTCGAGCCATTCGGCCGCCGGCCGCGCCAACAACGCCTGCTGCGTCAGTTCGAGCCGCGCCTCGATATTCTGCTGGCGCAAGGCCGGGGTCGCGAAGCGGGCGTCGCAGATCCATTCCGGGTGTCCGACCACGCGCGCCAGCCCGGCCCATTGGCGGTCGGTCAAGGCCGCGACGGTCATGTAGCCGTCGGCCGTTTGGTAGATCAGATCGTGCTGGCTGAGCGGCTCCTGGCGGGCAGGCTCGCCGCCGACAAAGGTCTGGCTGCCCATGTCCGACGGCCACAGAAACGCCATGACCGCCTCGAGCATCGAGAGCCGCACATGCTGGCCCTCGCCGCTGCGCTCGCGCGCGAGCAACGCCGCGGTGATCGCCTGCGATGCGGTGATTGCGATCAATTTGTCGGGCAGGATCGTGCGCAACAGCCGCGGCCGCGCTTCGTCCGACCCCGCCTGGATCGTCGCCAGACCCGAAAATCCCTGGATCACCGGATCATAGGCGGGGCGGTCGGCATAGGGGCCGATTTCGCCAAAACCGCTGATCGAGACATAGACGATCCGCGGCGCGGCCGCGCGCACCCGATCTTCGCCAACGCCGAGCCGCTCGGCCACGCCCGGACGGAAATTCTGGACAAAAACATCCGCCCCGGCCACCAGCCGCAACAGCACCTCGACCGCCGCCGGTTTTTTCAGATCGAGCACGATCGAGCGCTTGTTGCGGTTGTTGTTCAGAAACGAGGCGGTCAGCCCGTTGCGACCGCTGCCGCCGGCGCGGGTCGCGTCGCCGCCGGGCGATTCGACCTTGATGACCTCGGCGCCCTGATCGGCGAGGATCATCGTCGCAAGCGGTCCCGAGACATTCGACGTCAAATCGACGATCCGATACCCGAAAAGCGGCCCCGGCATGGTTCGGCTTTCTGCAGCTGCCTATGCAACGACCAGACACCGCCGAGGCCGGCGAGGTCAAGCCCCGCGCCAAGCGGCCGGGTGCCATAGCGGGCGCTCGCGTAACGGCGATTGACGCCGACGCAGCGAACGGGTTATCGCTGCCCGGCACGGCGCTGCCGCAGAGACCGGGCGCCCCAGCGCGGCATGAGGGGGTTTGGGCAAAGCCGATCCCGCCGCGGTTGCCGGCAGCCGACGGGGCGGGCGGTTGGCGATCCGGGGTGGGGGTGAAGGCGTGAATCCGGCCTTGAAGGTGTTGGCGCCGGCGGCCAATCTCGGCGCGTTCAGAGAGTTTGCGGTTCTGGCCCGCGAGCGCCACAACCTTGTCTACGAGATGACCTGCCGCGACGTGCTGGATCGCTATGCCGGCCAGGCGCTCGGGGCGGGGTGGGTGGTCGCCGCACCGCTGCTGCAGATGGCCGTTTATGTCTTCGCTTTTACGGTGCTGTTTGCGAGCCGGCTGTCGGCGCATGGCAGCAAAGCCGAATACGTGTCGTTCATCCTGGCGGCTCTGGCGCCATGGATTGCCGCCGCCGAAGTGGTGGGCCGCGCGCCGACCGTGGTCACCGCCAGCGCCGGCCTGGTCAAGCAAGTGGTGTTCCCGAGCGAAGTGCTGCCGCTCAAGATCACGCTCGGAGCCGCGCCCAACCTGGTCATCGGCCTGGTCGTCGTCGCGGTGATGGCGGTGTTGGGCGGGCAGGCGCGACCGCTGGGCTGGCTGTTGCTGCCGATCCCGGTTCTGTGCCTGGGCGCGATGCTCGCCGGGTTCGCCTATTTCCTCGGCGCAATCGGCGTGTTTTTGAAGGACACCAAGGATATCGTGGCAGTGCTGCTGTCGATCGGCTTTTTTCTGCATCCGATCATCTACGCGCCGGGCGTGGCGCCGCGGGCGCTGGAAATCGTGTTCCATTTGAGCCCGCTCAGCTACGTGCTGTGGTGCTTCCGCGATTGCCTGTTTTACGGCGGCATCGTCCATCCCTATGTGTGGGCGGCGGCAATTGCGCTGTCGGCGATGATTTTTGCCGTCGGCTACCGGACCTTCCGGATGCTGCGGCCGATGTTCGGGAACCTGCTGTGAGCGGTCCGGTCATCTCGGTACGCAATGTGTCGAAGGTCTATCGGGTCTATTCGCACCCGAGCAAGATGATCGCCGAGGCGCTGACCGGCCGCCCGCACCACCGCGAGTTTGTCGCCCTCGACAATATCAACCTCGATGTGCAGCCGGGCTCGGTGGTCGGGCTGATGGGTCGCAACGGAGCCGGCAAGAGCACGTTGTTGCGCATTATCGCCCGCACCTTGGACGCGACCGGCGGCACCGTCGTCACCAACGGGCGCATCGCCGCGATCCTCGAATTGGGCACCGGGTTTCACCCCGATTATACCGGCCGCGAAAACATCTATTTCGGCGGCGTCTGCCTGGGTCTGAGCCGCCGCGAAATCCATGCCCGGGTCGACGAGATCATCGCTTTCAGCGAACTCGAGGCGTTCATCGACCAGCCGTTCCGCACCTATTCGAGCGGCATGCAGGCGCGGCTGACCTTTAGTGTCGCGACCTGCGTCGACCCCGATATTCTGATCGTCGACGAGGCGCTGGCGGTCGGCGACGCACGCTTCCAGCTCAAATCGTTCGACCGCATCCGCGATTTCAAAAGGCGCGGCAAGGCGATCCTGCTGGTCAGCCACAGCATCAACCAGATTGCGGCGTTCTGCGATTATGCGTTGCTGCTGCACCATGGCCGCGTGCTGGCCGAGGGCGATCCCAACAAAGTCGGCAACATCTATCACGAGCTCCTGTTCGGGCCGCAGCAGGGAGCGGCGGCGCTTGTTGCCGCGTCGGCGAGCAAAACCGACGCCGCGCATCCGAGCCTCGAGGCCGCGCCGCCGGCCGACTTGGCAGAAGATGGTTCGGCGGCGCACGACCCGGGCCCGACCCTTCCGCCTTCGCCCGCCGGCGATGACGCGGCCGATCCGCCGGCGCCCGCGCCTTCCGCAAATAATCCGCCGCCAGAAGCGGAGCAAGCGGCGCCCGCGCAGTCGTTTTTCGACCCGCCGGCATCGACGCGCGAGCACCGTTATGGCAATGGCGCGGCGCGCATCGTCGCCGTCGAGATCCGCGATTTGCAGGGCCGGGTCCAAACCCGGTTACGCTCGCTCGAAACCTACGAGATACATTGGACGATCAAGGTGTATCGCCCGATACCCGATCTTTGCTTTGGCATTTTGCTGCGCGATGCGCGCGGCCTCGACCTCTTCGGCAGCGACAGTTACCAGTTACACAAACTGTGCGTCGATCTGCGGGATTCTACCAGAAAAATTACTGCTAAAACCCGGTTTCGGGCGAATTTGGCGGGCGGACGTTACTTTCTTACCTTGGCTCTTGCGAGTACGGATCAAACAAAGCACGATTTGCGGTTTGACGCCCTGGAGTTGATCGTCGAACCAACACCGGGAATGCACCACACCTCGCTGGTGAATCTCGAGGCTGAGTTCGCAGTGGAGCCGTCGCTGAGCAGCTCCGGCTCGCTGGCGTCGGCGCCGCTTGAACCTCAAGCAATGCCCTGAGACAAACGGCCCTGTATCCCGGTCCAACCAATGATACCGGGACCGTTTGTACCGCCGCGAAGCGCCGCCTCTCGAGCTGCTGAGGCCCGACCGGAGTTAAGGGCGCGGGATGATGGCGGTGTAATAGCGGCCGTTGCGGTTGGGGTCGCTGCCGTCGGACGACGAAAACAACAGACTGTCGCGCCAATGCGAATAGCATCCGCCGCCCTTGGCACGGATCAGCGCATGCGGGGCGTGCGCCGGCCCCAGCAAGCGGCCGTCCTCGAACAGCGCCAGCCGCGAGCGAACCGGCGCATCGGGCGCGTCGCCCTCGGCTATGTCGCCGGGCAGGGCCGCAAGCCAGGCCCGGCCTTCTTCGCGGCGGAAGGGACCGAGAGCGTAGCGCGTGCATTCGCCGCCCTGGCGAACGCCGCCGGTCAGCGAATAAGGCGCAAACCACCGCAACGACGGCGGCGGTCGCACCGGCTCGGCGGCGTAAAGCGATTGGATCGGCGTGGCCTCGTCGCGCGCGCCCGCGGCTTTGCGCGCGGCAAACATGCACAGCACCCTGTGATGGCCGAAATCCGGGCTGGATCCGACGCCGCAAGCGCCGGGGACAAGCGGCTCGATCTCGCACCGGTCGGGCTGGCGTTCGGGATAGAACAAAGCGGCCGCTTCAAAGATTTCGAACCGTGCCGCCGTATAATAGTCGAAGAGCAGGGTTGGGCTGATCTGATAAAACCCGTGGTCGACCCAGTTATGCACCGGCACGACATGCAAGGCGCAGCCGCCGGGTCGTAACAGGCGGGTGATGGCGCTGAGCGCATTGGGGAGGTTGAAGACGTGTTCGAGGGTACCGCCGTTCAGCACGGCGGCAAACCGCGAGACGAGATCGGGCGGCGGCAACGGATTGTTCAGGTCGAACAGAAAATCGGCGCCTTCGTCGGTGCTGATGTCGAGGCTGAACGTCGCCTCGATGCCGCAGGCTGAAAACAAATCGGCGGCGGTCGTAATCGCAGAGCCGCGCTCCTGGTCGCGCCGATTGTCGGCTTGCCGGAATTGCTCCGAAGTAAAGGACAATTGCTGGACACCGAGCGTCAGCATCGGACCGGCGATCGCATAGCGCTCGATCCAGTCGGCGAGGATCGTGGCCATGTTGATATCCAAACCCATCAGCGTCGGGCCTTTCTGAGCGCAAGCGACAGCGGCGCAGCGGCCCGATGATCGAGGGTCGCGCCCGCCAATTTCTTCCACGCCTTTTCACGGCTTCACAGGCGGAGGTCAAGCAGCGGTTGCGCTCGATCCATCGATCCCGGCCGCGGCTCCCGCCATGCTGCTTCTTGCGCCAGGCTTGGCGTTCCCGATTATCGGGCGACGGCCGGCTTGCGGCTTCATGGATGGCTCGGCATCCTTGGCGGGCGCGGGCAACCGCGCGGTGCCAGCGGAGGGCAGGCGGATGAACGGGGCGGAAAGTTTGGTGCGGACCTTGGTCGGCGGCGGGGTTGATGTGTGCTTTGCCAATCCCGGCACCTCGGGGATGCATTTTGTCGCTGCCCTCGACCGCGTCGAGGGAATGCGCTGTGTGCTCGGCCTGTTCGAGGGCGTCGTCACCGGCGCCGCCGACGGCTATGCTCGGATGAGCGAGAAGCCGGCCGCGACGTTGCTCCATTTGGGCCCCGGCCTCGCCAACGGCCTGGCCAATATTCACAACGCCAACAAGGCGTCCTCGCCGATGGTCAACATCGTCGGTGACCACGCCACCTACCACCGCCAATATGACGCCCCGCTGACCTCCGACATTGAGGGGCTGGCGCGGCCCTCCTCGCACTGGGTCAAGACCTCGCCCGACGCCAAATCGATTGCCGCCGACGGGGCGGCCGCGATCGTCGCGGCGCGCACCTTGCCGGGCCAGATCGCCACGCTGATCCTGCCGGCGGACACCGCCTGGAACGAAGGCGCGGGACCGGCGTCGGTGCCGCCGCCAACCGGGCCGAAACCGGTCGAACATGAGCGGGTGAGCGAGGCGGCCCGCGCCCTGCTCTCGGGCGAACCCGCCTTGATCCTGCTGACCGGACGCGCGCTGCGCCAGGACGGGCTCGAACTGGCCGGCAAGATTGCCGCCAGAACCGGCGCCAGGCTGATGGCGCAGGGCTCGAATGCGCGCACGCAACGCGGACGCGGGCGGGTTTTTGTCGAGCGCGTGCCCTATGTCGTCGATCAGGCGACGCGGGTGTTGGCGGGGCTCAAACACGTGGTCTTGGTCGGCGCCAAAATGCCGGTGGCGTTCTTTGCCTATCCCGGCAAGCCGAGCCTGCTGACGCCGCCGGACGCGCAAGGCCATCTGCTGGCCCGGCTGGACGAGGACATGATCGGGGCGCTCGGCGCGCTGGCCGAAGAGGTGGGCGCGCTGCACAGCCCAGCACCGGTCACCAACGATCCGCCGCCATCGGCCGCCACCGGCCGGATCACACCGGAGGCGCTCGGCGCCTCGCTGGGCGCGCTGTTGCCCGAGAATGCGATCGTCGTCGACGAGGCGGTCACCACCGGACGCGGGTTTTTTGCGCCCACCCGCGCCGCCGCGCCGCATGATTGGCTCTCCAACATGGGTGGCTCGATCGGTTTGGGCATGCCGCTGGCGACCGGTGCTGCGGTTGCCTGCCCCGACCGCAAGGTCGTCACCCTCGAAGGCGATGGCAGCGCCATGTATACGCTGCAGGCGTTATGGACGCAGGCGCGCGAAGGCCTTGACGTCACCACGCTGTTGTTCTCGAACCGCAGCTACCAGATCCTGAAGGGCGAACTCGCCAATGTCGGCGCCGGCAACCCGGGCCGCAAGGCTCTCGATATGCTCGACCTCGACCGGCCCGATCTCGATTTCGTCGGCCTGGCCAAGGCGATGGGGGTGCCGGGCGCGCACGTCACCGACATGGATGCGTTCAACCGCCGCCTCGCTGAGGGTCTGGCCAGCCCCGGCCCCTACCTGATCGAGGTGGTGTTTTGACGCCGGTCGCGGGGGCCGGCCGGCGGCGTCGATCGGCGCGCAATGCGCGCGCCGGATCATTCGTTAGCCATGCCCGTTTACGCCATGCCGTTTTTGGCCAGGCTTGCCGCGGGCGCCGCGCGGCTGGCCGGCCGGGCCTGACGGCGAGCGCCGGCGGCCACCGGCCACGCAATCGCCACGGTTATGCCCTGACCGCGGCTTAATCGTGCGGTTGATTGGGGGGCATGGCGCACGGCTCGTTGCACGGGGTTTCGGCGCTACCAGCGGCCGAAATGGCCCGACAATCGCGAACCGTGGCGCATAAGTGAGGAACGGTCCTAGCCGATGGGGGAGAGCGACCTTCGGTCGCGCTTGGTCAGCCGGACTGCATCCGTTTTACCGCCGTTTACGGCGGTTTCAACGATGTTCGAGAGCTTGACGCAAGCGGCGCCCCCTATTCGGTTGAACCAGCGGGCCGTTGCCCCCGGATAATCTCCTACCCGATCCTGCTGATAGCGCATGACACCCGACGACGCACCCTCGTTTGTTCCCGTGGCCGACACCAGGCTCCGCCCTTCGGTTTCGGATCCGCTCTGGTACAAGGACGCGGTCATTTATCAGCTGCACGTCAAGGCGTTTTTCGACGCCAATGACGATGGTATCGGCGATTTCCAGGGCCTCTGTCAGAAGCTCGACTATCTGCAGGGCCTCGGGGTGACCGCGCTGTGGCTGTTGCCGTTTTACCCCTCGCCGTTGCGCGATGACGGCTATGACATCGCCGATTACCGCAACATCAACCCGTCCTACGGACGCATGGCGGATTTCAAGGCCTTCATCCGCGAGGCCCATCGGCGGGGTTTGCGGGTCATCACCGAGCTCGTCATCAATCATACCTCGGATCAGCACCCATGGTTTCAGCGGGCGCGGCAGGCCAAGCCCGGTTCGCCGTGGCGCGATTTTTATGTGTGGAGCGATAACGACCGCAAATTCGCCGGGACCCGCATCATCTTTGTCGATTCGGAAAAATCCAACTGGGCCTGGGACCCGGTCGCCAAGACCTATTATTGGCACCGATTTTACTCGCATCAACCCGATCTGAACTACGACAACCCGCGGGTGTTCCGGGCGGTGGTCGAGGTCATGAAATTCTGGCTCGATCTCGGGGGCGACGGCATGCGCCTTGACGCCGTCCCCTACCTGATCGAGCGCGAGGGGACGATCAACGAGAACCTGCCCGAAACCCACGACATCCTGCGCCGGCTGCGCCGCGAACTCGACCAACGCTATGGCGACCGCATGCTGCTCGCCGAAGCCAATCAGTGGCCCGAAGACGTTCTGCAATATTTCGGAGCCGGAGACGAATGCCATATGGCGTTCCACTTTCCGCTGATGCCGCGGATCTACATGGCGGTCTCCACCGAGGACCGTCATCCGATCACCGACATCATGCGGCAGACGCCCGATATCCCCGAAACCTGCCAGTGGGCGGTGTCTTTGCGCAATCACGACGAGCTGACGCTCGAGATGGTGACCGATCGTGAGCGCGATTACTTGTGGAATTATTACGCTGCCGATCGCCGCGCCCGCATCAATCTCGGCATCCGCCGCCGACTGGCGCCATTGATGGAAAACGACCGCCGTCGGATCGAACTGCTGAACGCGCTGTTGATGTCAATGGTGGGGACGCCGGTCATCTATTACGGCGACGAAATCGGGATGGGGGACAATGTCTTCTTGCACGACCGCGACGGAGTGCGCACGCCGATGCAGTGGAGTTTTGACCGCAATGGCGGCTTCTCGCGCGCCGATCCCGAGCAGCTCTATCTGCCGCCGATCATGGATGCGGTCTATGGCTTTGAGGCGGTCAATGTCGAAGCGCAGAGCCGCTCGCCGTCATCGCTGCTCAATTGGATGAAGCGGATGATCGCGGCCCGGCACGCACGCCGCGCTTTCGGTCGTGGATCGCTGGAATTTCTCTATCCCTCCAACCGCACGATCCTCGCCTATTTGAGCCGCTACGAGAACGAAACCATTCTGTGCGTCGCCAATCTGTCGCGCTCGCCGCAGGCCGTTGAGCTTGACCTTTCCGCGTATCGCGGCTACCAGCCGGTCGAGCTGATCGGGCGCAGCGCCTTTCCTCCGATCGGGGAGGCGCCTTACCTGTTGACCCTGCAAGCCCACAGCTTTTTTTGGTTCGATCTGCTGCTTAGCCCGGAGCGGGCGGCCAATCTGCAGGCGCCGCCGCCGGAATTTCTCACTTTGGTGATGCCGCAAGGCTGGCCCGATTTGTTTCGCCCGCACAATCTGGCGCAGCTCGAGGGCGAGGTGATCCCCGCTTATCTGAAGCGGCGGGCGTGGCCCGGCGCCGGCGACGGCGCGATCGTGCGCGCGGCGGTGCGCGTCCATGGCGAGGTCGCGGCGGCGGCCACCGACGGCGGTGGGGCGCCGCCCTATCTTGCCGCCTTTGTTGAGGCGAGACGGCGCGACGGCAGCGGCGAATGGTACTTCCTGCCTTGGGCCGCGCTGTGGTCGCCGCCCGGGACCGAGTTGCGCCAAGCGCTCGTTCCCGCCACGCTCGCGGAATTGCGGCAATTTCGACGCGAAGGGGTATTGGTCGACGCGCTCTCGCAGGACGGCTTTGCCCTCGCTCTTCTCGAGGCGATGGGTCGCGGCCAAGCGCTGCCGCTGGCCGGGGGCGAGATCCGCTGTCAGAGGACACGCAATTTCGACGCCACGGCCATGCCCGAGCGGCCGAGCCTGCGCCGCATTGCCGGCGAAGACCCCGATATCGTGCTCGTTGACGATTATGGCTGGTTGACGTTTTACCGCCGTCTTGAAGCCGGACCGCACCCCGAGATCGAAATGTCGCGGTTTCTGGTCGAGCGCGCCGGCTTCGCCAATACCCCGCCGCCGCTGGCAACCTTGGAGCTGGCACTGGCCGACGGTTCCGCTTCGCCGCCCTTGGCGCTGGGCGTGCTGTTCGGATTTTTCCGCAATCAGGGCGATGGCTGGGACCAGGCGCTCAACTATCTGGCCCGCTATCTCGACGATGCGTTGATCACGAGCGGCCAGGCTTCGGCCGAGCTTCCCGATCCCGACCTGTTCTTTCTGGCATTGGCGCGGCAAATCGGGATCCGCACCGCCGAAATGCACCGCGCCCTGGCCGAACACGCCGGCGATGACCCGGCTTTTATCCCCGAGCCGATCACGCCCCAAGACATCGCCCAATGGCGGGCGGATTTGGAACGGGCCGCAGCCGAACTGCTCGCGCGGCTGGAGCGCGAGCGGACCCGCTTGCCGGAACGCGCGCTCGCCGCAGCCGACCAGCTCTCGGCGCGTCGCGACGCGTTGTTCTCGCTGATCGCCACCTTGCTCCCCAACGAGATCGCGGCGATGAAAAGCCGGGTTCACGGCGACTACCAGCTCGGCCGGACGATCGTCGTGCAGAATGATTTTTACATCACCGGCTTCGGTGGCGATCCGGCGCGGCCCCTGGCGGAGAGGCGCCCGAAAGACTCGCCGCTGCGCGATGTGGCCGGAATGATCCGCTCGTTCGACTACGCCGCGGTGGCCGCGGTCAGGCGCCTGGCTGAGACCAGGGCCGCCGCCGAGCCGCGCATGACCGAGCTTGCCAAAAGCTGGCGCCAACGGGCGGTCGACGGGTTCCGCGCGGCCTACCGCAAATCGATGCGCGGTTGCGTCACCTATCCGGCCAGCAAGCGGCAGGCGCGCGCCTTGACCTCGTTTTTCGTGCTCGAGCGCGCCGTCAAAGAGGCTCATGCCGAGCTCGAGAACCGGCCGGATTGGCTCGACATTCCGCTTGGCGGCATCCTGGCGGTGATCGACAAAGAGGGAGCGCGGCCCAGTGGCGAGGCCAACTGACGCGGAGCGAGGCGAGGGCGCGCCGGCGCCGCGCAGCGCTGATCGGCCGGTCCCCGCCGCCGCGGCGACAATCGACGCAGCCCACCCCTCGGCAACCGGCGGCGAGCGGGTCGCCGCGCTTGCGCCCCAGGCGCATGATCCCGAAATCGAGGGGATCCTCACCGCGCGGCATGGCGATCCGTTCGCCTTTCTCGGCATGCACAAGACCGGGCGCGGGGTGTGCGTGCGGGCGCTGTTGCCCAATGCCCGGCGCCTGAACGTCGTCGACACCGCGACCAACCGGGTCGCGGCCGAAGCAAGACGGGTTCATCCCGAAGGCCTGTTTGTCGCCGAAATCGCAGGCCGCCAGCCGTTTCGCTATCGGCTGCGGATCGAAACGGGCGAGGCCTGGTGCGAATTCGAAGACATCTATCGCTTTCCCCCGGTGCTCGGCGAACTCGACCTTCACCTGTTGGCCGAGGGCAACCATTGGTCAAGCTACAACAAACTCGGTGCGCATGTTGTCGTCCATGACGGCGTCGAGGGTGTTGCGTTTGCACTATGGGCGCCCAATGCAACCGCGATCAGCGTCGTCGGGGATTTCAACGACTGGGACGGCCGGCGGATGCCGATGCGCCGCCGCGGCGCGAGCGGGTTCTGGGAATTGTTTGTGCCGGGGCTAACCCCGGGCCATCTCTACAAATACCAGTTCCACGGACCCGGGGGCCATCTGCTGCCATTGAAGGCCGACCCGCATGCGATGCGCGCCGAGCGTCCGCCGGCGACCGCGTCGATCATCGCCGATCCGACCCCGTACCGCTGGGACGACGCGGCGTGGATCGGCGCGCGGCGCCGGACCAGCGACCGCGAGGCGCCGATCACGATATACGAGGTTCATCTCGGCTCGTGGCGCCGACGACCCGAGGAGAACAACCGTTATCTGAGCTATCGCGAACTCGCCGCCGAACTCGTACCCTATGTCGCCGAGATGGGCTTTAGCCATATCGAGCTGATGCCGATCATGGAATATCCGTTTGACGGCTCCTGGGGATATCAGCCGGTTTCCTTGTTCGCGCCCACCGCCCGCTATGGCCCGCCGGACGATTTTCGTGGCCTCGTCGAGGACTGCCACCGCGCCGGGATTGGCGTTTTGTTGGACTGGGTTCCGGCGCATTTCCCGACCGATCCGCATGGTCTCGGCCGGTTCGACGGCACCGCCCTTTACGAGCACGCCGATCCGCGCCAAGGCTTTCACCATGACTGGAACACGCTGATCTACAATTACGGCCGGCGCGAGGTCGCCAATTTCCTGCTGTCGAGCGCCCTTTATTGGCTGCGTGAGTTTCACATCGACGGGCTCAGGG
>JAJPIH010000098.1 GCA_021324875.1 Alphaproteobacteria bacterium | reverse complement strand
GGTGCTGCGACGCTCGGCGACATGCTCGATTTCTTCGACTTCTTCCTGATTGGCTTTGTGCTCGCCTTTATCGTCAAGGAGTGGCACCTGACCTATGGCCAGTCGGGGGCGATCCTGCTCGCTTCCGGGGTCAGCGCCCCGTTCGGCTCGCTGCTTTACGGCTGGATGGCCGACAAGGTCGGCCGCCGCAAGGCGCTGATCACCGCGGTGCTCAACGTCTCGCTCGCCACCGGGGCGATGGTGCTGACCCCGCAGGGCGGCTGGATCTATCTGGTCGTCTGCCGGTTCTTTGTCGGCTTTGCGGTGACCGGGCTTTATTCGGTCGATATCACCCTGATGCAGGAATTTTCGCCGGCGCATAAGCGCGGCTGGTTTACCGGCCTGACGACGACAATGCTGCCGGCGGGTTCGCTGCTGGCGGCGCTGCTCGGCGCGTTTGCCGCTCCCTATATCGGCTGGCGCGGCATGGTCGCGGTCGGTCTGTTGCCGGCGCTGTTGTGTCTCTATATCCGGGCCTTTGTCCCCGAATCGCCGCATTGGCTGCTGCGCCAGGGGCGGATCGACGAGGCGCGGCAGGCGCTCGCCTGGGCGCTCAAGATGGATCCGGCGGCGATTGCGCTGCCGGCGACCCCGCCGCCAGTCGAAAAGACCCGGTGGATCGAGATTTTCCATTATCCGCGCAGCATCGTCGCCGGCTGTCTGACCGGCCTGACCCAGACCGGCGGCGTGGCCCTGGCCTTGTGGCTGGTCACTTTGCTCGTCATGGTCCTCAAGATCACCCCGCCCGAGGCGTCGAAGCTCGTGATCTGGATCAGCATTTCGGCGATTGCCGGACGCTTTTTCTGCTCCTGGATTTCCGACGCCTGGGGCCGCCGCTCCTCGGGCATCTTCAGCTGCCTGGTGTCGGCATTGTTCATGTCGCTTGCCGGATATCTGCACAGCTATTTTGTCGGCGGCGTGTCGCTGTTCTTTTTGATGATCCTGATCCAGAACTTTTTTGGCAGCGGCAATTATTCGATCGTCGGCCCCTATATGGGCGAACTGTGGCCGGCGCGGCTGCGCGGCAGCGGCATGGGCTTTGTCTACGGGGTCGGCAATCTCGGCAAGTTTATCGGTCCGGCCGGATTGGCGCTGATCGCCGGGCAATCAAATTTGGTCAACCCGAAGGCGACGCTCGATGCGCTGATCCCGGGCTTCAACTATTTCGCCTTCTGGTACATCCTTGGCGCGATCGCGTTCTGGCTGATCGGCATGGAAACCCGCGGCCGCACGATCGACGAGATCGACGCGGCGCTGGCCCGCAAACCCGCGATCGCCGCCGGCGCGGTGGTCGACCCGGCCGGCAATTGAACGCGGCGCGGCGCCCCCGCCGGAGGTGCCGAGGGTCGGCTGTCGGGCAGGCGTTGTCGGGCGGAGGCCATGCGCCGCATCCGAGCCGCCGGGCCGGGCATGCGGGATGGGGGACGGGCGGCGAGCGGGAGCGTTAGCGGGGCGAGGACCGCTCTCGGGTAAGCGCGCCGGAAGCAAAATCGGCCGCTGCTCGGCCCCGCGCGTTCACGAGGATGGACATCGACAAGCTTCAATATCTGCCGCTCGCCCCGCATCCCTTTTCGGCGCTGGCCCTGGCTTGGCTGGTTCTCGTGGTGTGGATGTGGGTCCGGGCGTTTCGTCTCGCTTCGACCCGGATCGGGCTCAACTCGCTCACCGCGTCGATGCTGCTGCTCGCCTCGCTCGCCGGCAGCTATCTGAACATCCCGGTGGCGCGACTGCCCGGTCGCCAGATCGTCAGCGGCGAAATCATCTATTTCTATGGGATGGCCTATGCTGTGCCGGCCGTGACGCATTGGCCGGGAACGGTAATCGCGGTCAATGTTGGCGGCGCGGTCATCCCGGTGCTGCTGTCGCTTTATCTGGTGGTGCGCCACCGGCTGTGGGTCACAAGCCTGATCGCGATCGCGATTGTGGCCGCGATATGCCATTGGCTGGCCCAGCCGGTCCCGGGGCTCGGCATCGCCCTGCCGGTGTTTGTGCCGCCCCTGACCGCGGCCGCGGTGGCACTGCCCTTGTCATGGCGGCAGGCGGCGGCGCTCGCCTATATCGGCGGCTCGGTCGGCTGCCTGCTCGGTGCGGACATCCTCAATCTCGACAAGGTGGCGGGGCTCGGCGCTCCGGTCGCTTCGATCGGCGGCGCCGGCACCTTTGACGGCATCTTTGTCACCGGGATGCTCGCGGTATTGCTCGCCAGCATTTTTTCGCCGCCTGAGCGCAGCCGGGGGCGGTTCGGCTCGTAGAGCTTCCGGCGCGCCGTTCTTCCGCCGCCATCCTGCGCGCGACGAGGCGGTCGAGCAGCACCACCCGTGACCTGCCGTTCGACGGCGATCGCGAGCGCGGCAAGCGGCGGGCGATTGTCGATGCGGTGGCTTTCCCGGTATTGTGATCGTGCGCGCGGCGCCGACCGCGGCCATCCGGCGCTCAAAAACGCCGCCGGCAAGACGCGGTTCGGGTTGCCGTGTCGCGCGGTGCACCGACGGTTGACCGGACGCCGCCGCCCCCGAAACGGCGGACGACGCAAACAACAAAGCCTCCGGCTCCGTCCCTGCGCCTATCGCGTCGGGAGGACGTCATGATCGAGCTCTTGGAGACCCAAAACAAACTGACAACGAATCAGTGGAAGATCGCCTTGGCCGCGACCATCGGCGATATGCTGGATTTTTTTGATTTCGGCCTGATCGGCTTTGTGTTGGCATTTATCGTTAAAGACTGGCATCTGACCTTTGGCGAATCGGGTCTGATCCTGCTGGCCTCGGGGATCACCGCGCCGTTCGGGTCGCTGCTCTGGGGCTGGGCGGCCGATCTCTTTGGCCGCCGCAAGGCGATGATCGGCACCGTGCTCAACACCTCGATCGCCACCGGCGCGATGGCGCTGACCCCCGAGCATGCCTGGATCTATCTGTTCTTGTGCCGATTGTTTGTCGGTTTTGGCGTCACCGGCATGTATTCGGTCGACATCACCGTGGTTCAGGAATTCGTGCCCAGCGCCAAGCGCGGCTGGCTGACCGGGCTGACGACGACGATGCTGCCGGCCGGGTTTCTGCTGGGAGCGCTGCTTTCGGCTTTCGCCACCCCGTATATCGGCTGGCGCGGCCTGTTTGCGGTCGGTCTGTTGCCGGCATTGCTGACCCTCTACATTCGCGCCTGGGTCCCGGAATCGCCCTATTGGCTGATGCGCATGGGCCGCCTCGAGGAAGCGCGGCAATCGCTGGCCTGGGCATTGCAAATCCCGCCCGCGCAAATCGCGCTGCCGGCGGTCGAGCGCACCCATTGGAGCGAGCTGTTTCACTACCCGCGCAGCATCTTTGCCGGCGCCCTGACCGGGTTGAGCCAGACCGGCGGCGTCGGGCTGGCGCTGTGGCAGGTGACGTTGCTGGTCATGGTGCTACGCGTGACGCCGGCCGGCGCCTCACAGCGCGGGATCTGGATCGCGCTCGCGGCGATCGCCGGGCGCTTCTTGTGCTCGTGGATTTCCGATGCGTGGGGCCGCCGCGCTTCGGGCGTGTTCAGCTGCCTGACCGCGGCGCTGTGCATGGCGCTGGCCGGCTATTTGCACAGTGCGTTCATCGCCGGTTGGTCGCTGTTCTACGTCATGTTGCTGCTGCAAAGCTTTTTTGGCAGCGGCAATTATTCGATCGTCGGCCCCTATATGGGCGAATTGTGGCCGGCGCGGCTGCGCGGTTCGGGCATGGGTTTTGTTTACGGGATCGGCAATCTCGGGAAGTTTATCGGCCCGGCCGGTCTCGCTTTGATCGCCGGTTCGGCGAATTACGTGAAGCCGGCGGCGACGCTCGACGCGCTGGTTCCGGGCTTTCTGTATTTCGCATTCTGGTATGTGCTCGGCGCCTTCGCGTTTTGGTTCATCGGCTTTGAAACGAGCCGACGCTCGATTGGCGAGATCGACAGCGACCTCGCCACCGGTCGGCGCGGGCGAGAGGGTATCCCGGCGGTCTGAGGCTCGCCCGGGATCGCTCGCCGCCGCGAGCAGCGCAAAGGAGATTGTGGGAATACACGGGCGTGTAGGGCTGGCGCGACCAGTCGATTTGTCGTCGGCCCTGATGCGCAGGTTTAATCGCCGTCGAGAAACGGCACGGCACTCCCGATCGGAACCGGATCGAGGATCACCGGCCCGGGTCTGAGCGGTGTTCCTCGCTTCGGCCGGTGTGCCTTGATTGTCGCATCCTGCGCCCGATCGGCGCGCTGCGGCCTGTCCGGCAGCAGCATCGCATTCGGCACAGCGACGGCGACCTTATGTGTTGCCACTATGCGAGCGTCGATTATCAGGAGTTGCGCGCGCTGATCACCTCGGGTCGGCGCGTTGATCGGCCCGCGCCGCTGCCGAGATCGCCGCCGCAACCCGGCCGCAGCGGCGCGCGGCCGCCAGCTCCGCCTCTAACGGTTGCGGCTCCAGTCGTCGCGCCACAGAAAATCGGGTCCGATCTCGCTGAGCCGCGGGCAGCCGATCTGGCCCATCACCAGGTCGATCTCTTCGCGGAAGATGCTGATCGCCTTCTTGACCCCGGCGGTTCCGCCAACCACCGCGCCATAAAGCGTCGGACGGCCGAAGAAGGCGAATTCGGCGCCGAGACACAGCGCAATCAGGATATCGGCGCCGCGCCGCACGCCGCTGTCGAGCATGACGGTCACTTTGTCGCCGACCGCGGCCTTGATCGCCGGCAGCGCATCGAGTGAAGCCGGCGCCTGGTCGAGCTGGCGGCCGCCATGGTTGGAGACGATGATCCCGTCAACTCCGATCTCGGCGGCGCGGATCGCATCGGCCGGGTGCAGAATGCCCTTGACGACAAGCGGCCGCGGGAACAGCCGGCGATAGCGCTCGAGATCACGCCAGGTCTGGGCCGAAGCCGGGGTCTGGGTGCGGCCAAGCCGGATCGCGTCGATCTTGCTGGCGCCATTGCCGGCATGCGGCGCCCAATTGCCGAGGGTCGGCGCGCCCCCATGGCGGACATACTCCGCGACCCAGCCAGGATGGGTCATCGCCTCGAGCAGGATCGAGGGTTTGAGCTTCAACGCTTCCAGCAGCGTGCCGTTGCGCACGGTCGCAAACCCGTTGCGCCAATTGCGCTCGCGCTTGGAGCTGACCGGCACATCGACGGTCAGCACCAGGGCGCCGACCCCGCAATCGCGCGCCCGCCCGATCAGCGCATCGGTCAAGTCGCGATCCTTGGCGGCGTAAAGCTGGAACCAGGTATTGTGCGGCGCGATCCGCATCGCCTCTTCCATCGAGGCGTTGCTGCCGCCCGACATGATGAAGGGGATGTTGGCTTCGGCCGCGGCTTCGGCCAACATCAGATCGCCGCCGCGGCGGTACAGGCCGGCGCCGCCGGTCGGCGAGATCCCGAACGGGCTGGCATAAGTGCGTCCGAAGACGGTTGCCGATTGGTCGCGAACCGACACATCGACGAGATAGCGCGGCAGCAGCTGATGCTTTTGAAAGGCCTCGCGATTGCGTTCGAGGCCGCGCTCATCCTCCAACCCGCCCTCGATAAAGTCGAAAATGATCTTGGCAGCTTCTGCTTCGCCATCCGGTGCAGGTCTTCGATGTTGATGGCCTGGTCGAGCTTCATCTTCTGGTCTCCGGCGAACGGCAAATCGGGTTTGTGGCGGCGGCGAGAGCGGCGGCAGCGCCCGGCAAGGCGGATCAACGCTCACCGGTGCGCGGCGGCGGCGCGGAAGTCTCGACCCCGTCGATCCGCGGCGTCGGGTCGAGGACAAGGCCGGTTTCGGCGACATAACGCTGCCAGGCGGCGAGCAGGCTTTCGAGCCGCCCCGGCTCGCGCGCTGCGAGATCGGTGGTTTCGCCGGGATCGGCGGCGAGATTGTAGAGCTGCCACACGCCGGGGCCGGCCGGCGGCGGGATCAACACGGCCTTCCACTCGCCCAGGCGGATCGCGCGGCGCCCAAACAGCTCCCAACCCAGCCCCTCGCTCGCCTCGTGCACATTCTCGCTGCGGCGATCGAGATAAGCCAACAGCGAACGGCCGCGCAGCGGCGCCACCGCCCGGCCACGATAATGCTCGCCCGGATGGTCGAGGCCGGCGAGGTCGAGCAAAGTCGGGGTTATGTCCATGACCGTCATGACCGCGTCGCCGATCGCGGCCTGCCGCGCCACGCCCGGGTAGCGAATAAAGGCGCATACCCTGATCCCGCCCTGGGTCGTAAACGCCTTGTACAGCCGCGACGGAGCGGTCGCCGCCTGCGCCCAGCGCGGGCCGTACCAGACATAGGAATTGGCCCGGCCGATATTGTCGAGGCTGTTGTCGTAATGGGTGGCGATGAACTCGGTCAAATTCGGTCCGAAACGCGGGGCGGCTTCCAAGAGCGCGCCTTCGGCGCCATTGTCGGACATGAACAGGATCAGCGTGTTGTCGAGCTCGCCGCGGCGCGCCAGCGCCGCGACCACGCGACCGACATTCCAGTCGAGCCGCTCGACCATGCCGGCGTAAACTTCCATCGTGCGCGCCGACCGCGCCCGCTCTTGCGGGCTCAGCGCGTCCCACGAGCGTCCGCCGACCATCGGATGCGGTTCGACCGCCTCCGACACGAGGCCCAGCTGTTTGAGACGCTGCAGGCGTTCGCGGCGCAGCGCTTCGGGTCCTGCGTCGTAGCGACCGCGGTAATGGGCGACATTCTCGGCCGGAGCCTGCAACGGCCACTGCGGCGCGGAAAAGGCGAGATAGGCAAAAAACGGCCGGCTTTGGTCGCGTTCGTCGAGATAGCGCAACAGCCGGTCGGTAAAGCTGTCCGACGAGTAGAAAGGCTGCGGTAGCGACGCAACCATCTCGCGATCCTCGATATAGAGCGAGCGCGCGATCTGCATCAGGCGCGGGGCGGCCGCCAATTCCGGCTCATAACCGAAATGGTTGGCCGCCCCCGGCAACAGCGCAAACGAGCGCTCAAAACCGCGCGCCGCCGGGGCCAGCTCGGGGGTCAAGCCGAGATGCCACTTGCCCGCCATCAACGTCTGGTAACCGCCATCGCGCAGCAGCTCCGCAAGCGTGACCACCCGATCGTTGAGATGGCCCTCATATCCCGGGCGGCCGCGCAATGTGTCGGTCAGCGCCTCGGCCATCGTCCCGAGGCCGGCGATGTGGTGGTCGGTGCCGGTGAGCAGCATCGCGCGGGTCGGCGAGCAGGTCGGCGCGGTATGAAAGCCGGTGAGCCGCAGCCCGGCTTGGGCCAGCGCATCGAGATGCGGGGTGGCGATCTCGCCGCCAAACGCGCCGAGATCGGAAAAGCCGAGATCGTCGGCGACAATGATCAGGAAGTTCGGCCGGCGGGCGGGCGGGTCAGCGGGCATGGCTACTCCGGGCGGGGAAATGTCGGGCCGTCGGGTGCGGCTCGGGCGTGGCGGCAAGCGCTATTCGTTGCGCTGCCACTCGTCGCGCCACAGGAAATCGGGCCCGAGCTGGTCGAGACACGGGCAGCCGATCTGTCCCATGACCAAATCGATCTCCCCGACAAAGATCTCGATCGCCTTTTTGACCCCGGCAAGCCCGCCGGCGGCGGCACCATACAGGGTCGGGCGCCCCATAAAGCAGAAATCGGCGCCGAGACACAGCGCGATCAGAATATCGGCGCCGCGCCGCACCCCGCTGTCGAGCAGCAGGGTCAGCCGGTCCCCGACGGCGGCGCGGATTGCCGGCAACACGTCGAGCGAGCCCGGCGCCTGGTCGAGCTGGCGGCCGCCATGGTTTGAGACGAGAATGCCGTCGCAGCCGACATCGATCGCGCGCAACGCATCGGCCGGGCTCATGATGCCTTTGACGATCAGCGCCCGCGGAAACAGCTTGCGGTAGGTCTCGAGATCGCGCCAGGTCTGCGCGTTGAACGGGCGCACCGAGGAGACGAATTTGTATACCTGCTCGGCATCGGCGCCGGCCGGCGCATAGGGTTGCCAATTGCCGAGCATCGGGGTGCCGCCGCCGCGTCCCAAATACTCGACGATCCAGCCGGGATGGCTCAGAGCCTCGAGCAGAATCGACGGCTTGAGGCTGAGCGCCTGTAACAGCCCGCCGCGAATATTGCCAAAGCCGTTGCGGATATTGCGCTCGCGCTTCGAGCCGACCGGCGTGTCGACGGTCAGCGCCAACGCGCCGCATCCGGCATCGGCGGCGCGCCGGATCAGATCGGCGTTGATCTTGGGGTCGCGCGCCGAATAGAGCTGGTACCAGTGATTGCGGCCGGCGATCTTGGCCGCCGCCTCGATCGTCTCGTTGCTGGCGCCCGACATGATGTAGGGGATGTTGGCGCCCCTCGCCGCCTCGGCGAGCATCAGATCGCCGTGGTTGCGGAACAGGCTGACCCCGCCGGTCGGCGAAATCCCGAACGGGCTCGAAAAGGTCTGGCCGAAAATGGTTTTCGACTGGTCGCGGGTCGACACGTCGACCAGATAGCGGGGCAGCAGCTGGTGCTTGTGAAACGCCGAGGTGTTGGTCTCGAGGCCGCGCTCGTCCTCGAGACCGCCCTCGATGAAGTCGAAGGCGATTTTCGGCAACCGCCGCTTTGCCATGCGGTGCAGGTCTTCAATATTGATGGCTTTATCGACATTCATCGGCGTCGGGTCTCATTGGTTCCCAGGGCCCGACAGCATGACCCATTTATGCTCGGCGCGACAATCCCCGGCGGGCGCCGGGCTGGGCTGCACGAGGTTTCAGCCGCAAGCACCCCGACCGCCCTCGCGGCGCCGGCGCGGCGATCGGCGGCGCGCCACCGGTTTTTGCGCGGCCACCGCACCGCCGCCGCGGGCAACCTGGGGATCCGCCGCGATCGACGAAGCCGCGGCCGATCGGCCGGCCTTGACCGCGCCGGCGCGCACCCCACCTACCGGCACTGACCGAGTAGAGCTGCGAAGAGACCGCCAATTTTCGCTAGATTAACCCCCGCGGGGGAACCTTCGCCAGCCCCGGACATTCCTTAGAGAGAAATGGTTTCTTAAGCATGGTTAATAGCTTGGATCGAGAAAAGAGCGAAGACCTCTTTGCCCTGTTGAAGGTTGTGTTTTGGCTGGCGATCCCGCTTGGCCTGGCCTTGCTGCTGATTTGGATTGGCTAAACAAACGCGGCCGCCCGGTCTTGCCCAAATCGCGCGGGCCCAACCGGGCTTGGTCCGAGCCTTCATGCCGAACCGGCTCACACCGGGTAGATCAGCGAGGTCGGGACGATCGTCGAATCATAGACGCACAGGCGCTCGGCAAAACGCAGCCGCCCCTCCTCCTCGACGACCCGGTCGTGGCAGCGCCCGCATAAAAACAGTTCCGAGGGACGGTCGAACATTGTCTGAAACAGCGCGAAATTGGCCGTCAGGCGCAGACCGTCCGCGGCGATT
>JAJPIH010000216.1 GCA_021324875.1 Alphaproteobacteria bacterium | reverse complement strand
CCGCCAAACCAACCCCCGCATTGCCCGCTCCCTGCCCGATTTTCGCGCACAACCTAGCACAGCCTTTGGCGAATTCCCTCACCACGCAGCGCAACGAAACGAGCTAATCGGCTGCCGGTCATGGCCTTGACCGCGCCGCCGTGATCTGGTCGTCTCGGCGCCAATGGCAACTCGAGCGGAGGGACGAGGATGAAGAAATTCAGCTGCACGCGCTCGATCGGCGAGGAAATCTATTACGCGACATTGATCGCCGAAGACGAGACGCAGGCACGCGAGATGGCCGTCGCCGAAGTCAATCAAAAGTGGCAGAAGAATGGCGGCCGGCCGCGCGAATGGAGCCTGCGCGTGCTCGAGCCGGAGGTCGACGGACCGGCGCGCGTGCTCGATTGCGGCTACCACGAAGCCTGATGCGCCGCCGCGCGGCGGAGGCGAGGCGGGCAGATTGCGCCGACCCGTGCCGGTGGCGACGGCGGCTCGGAAGGGGGCATCCATGAAGTTCGGCGATTTTCTGTTTCCCGACAGCCGCGACCCGGAGCGCGACGGGGCGGTCATCGACGAGACCTTGCGCGAGGCGCAGCTCGCCGACGCGTTGGGCTGCGATACGATCTGGCTCGCCGAACACCATTTCGACGGCATTTGCGCTTATGCCGATCCGATCGTTTTTGCCGGCGCGCTCGCCGTCACCGCGCGCCAAGCAAAGCTCGGCTTTGCGGTATTGCAGATGGCCTTGCACCACCCGATCCGGGCCGCCGAGCAGATCGCGGTCATCGACAACATCACCAAGGGACGGCTGATTGTCGGCCTCGGCCGCGGCTCCTCTTACAACATTTACGATTACACCGGTTTCGGCATCGACCATCACGAGGCGCAGGAACGGCTTGACGAGGCGCAGCAAATTATGGTGCGCGCCTGGACCGAAGCAGGGTTCCGCCATCGCGGGCGGTTCTGGGAACTCGACGTGCCGATGCTGCGCCCGCGCCCGTTCACAAAGCCGCATCCGTCGCTGATCCGCGCCGCCTCGACCGAAGCCTCGATGCTGCAATTGGCGCGGCAGGGCCAGCCATTTTTGATGAATGTGCAATCCGTGGAAACGACTCGACGGCGTTTCACGCTCTACCGCGAGGCGATGGCGGAGGCCGGGTTCGACGATCGGCAAATCGCGCAGAACCTTGCCCGCTGCTGTGTGTGGCGCAACGTCTATGTCGCGGAAACCCAGGCCGCGGCCGAACGGGTCGGGGTACCTGCCTTTCAGGCGATGGCCGCCTCGCGCGCCGAACTGCGCAACCGCATCTATCGCGAGACCGGGCGGCGGATCGCGGTGCCGGAAAGCGAGTTGCCCTCGGCCCGCGCCAGCGTCGAGCATGGCTTTATCTGCGGCACCCCCGAGCGCGCCGCCGAGGCGGTGGCGGAGCTCGCCGAGCTCGGGATTGGGGGCGTGATCGCGACCTTCCGGCTGGGGCCGTTGTCGCACCACGCCGCAAGCGACAGCCTGCGGCTGTTCATGACCGAGGTGGCGCCCCGCTTTCGCACCGCCTCGTCAGAGGTCCCGGCCTAAACCCCGAAGGTGAAGCGGGTGCCGATATTGCTGGTCACCAGGCGTTCGGGCATCGCGCGTTGCATCGCCGCGATGAATTTGGCGCCGCTGCAATGCATCGGCACGACCACATCCGGGGCCAGGCTTTTCAGCTCGGCGACCGTGTGCTCGACATAATCCATCGGCGCCGGGCCGAGGTGAAATCCGCCCAGCACCGCATGCAGTTTGTCGACGCCTGAGACCGCCATCGCCGCCTCGATCGTATTGATCAGCCCGACATGGCCGCATGACGAAATGACGACCAGCCCGCGGCCCCGCACGATATAGCAGGTGGCGTGCTCGTCGGGGTGCTGGTCGGGAACCAGCCGGCCCATCCGCTCCGCCTCGGTGAAATGGTCCGGGGCGGGGGCAGGCGCGACCAGCGTGCTGTCGAGAATCCGCTCAAACGATGTGCGCGCGATCGGGCCGCTGGTAAACGGTCCGGCGAGCGCCTGCGCCGCGCCGCAACAGACCGGCGTCACCCGCGCCGCCTCGATCGCGGCGCGGTCGAGTCGCCCCCACGACACCGGCGGAGCGTTGCGGCGGCGGACCCATTTCTCGGCAAACGCGCTTTCGCCGCCCGTATAGAGGGTGACAGCGGTCGGCATCTGCGTCCGGTAATGGGCGACGAAACCTTCGAGGCCGCCATAATGGTCACGGTGGCCGTGGCTCAGGATGAGCCCGTCGATCCGGCCGGGGTCGAGATCGAGCAGCCCGAAATTGCGGATCAGCACCTCGGGCGTAAAGCCGAAATCGAGCAGGTATTGGGCGCGGGACCCGGCGCCTGCGGATTCGAGATGCAGCGACAAGCCCCATTCGCCGGCAAAGGTCGAGAGTTCATGGCCGGGGATGTGGCGGACATGCTCGATGCGGACCTCGGGATGGACGGCATCGGCGACAAAGCGGTCATAGGCCGAGTCGACCACCACCCGCACCGACAGGCTGTCGACGATCGGCGCCGCGAACTTGACGGCCGGCTTGGCCTCGATCTGCATCGCTTTCTCCTCGTCCGCACATTCGGCTCCGAGCGCCGTCAACCGCGCCCGGGCGCCATCCGAGACTAACCCACCTGCCCGGCTATGTCGCGATCCTCGGCAGCCGCGGCGACCGGATCCGAGCGCGGGCGACGGTGACCAACCTCGCCCCTTGCCGGCAGGGCTCGTCATCAAGCCCATGCTGCTGCATAAAGAAACCATGGACCAGCCCCTCATCACCCGCGAACTCGTCCTCGTCGGTGGCGGGCACGCCCATGTCCATGTGCTCAAAAGCTTTGGCATGCGACCGCCGCCCGGGGTGCGGCTGAGCCTGATCGCGCGCGAGATCGAAACCCCCTATTCCGGCATGCTGCCGGGCTGGGTCGCGGGCCATTATGCTTTCGAGGCGTGCCATATCGATCTGGGCCGGCTCACCCGCTTTGCCGGGGCGCGGCTGATCCGTGCCGAGGCGGTCGGCATCGCCCGCGCCGCGCGCCATGTGGTCTGCCGCGGCCACCCGCCGGTCCGCTACGATCTGCTGTCGCTCGATATCGGTTCGGCGCCGCGCGAGAGCGAGGTGCCGGGGGCGGCCGAGCACGCCGTTCCGGTCAAGCCGATTGCGCAATTCGCCCGGCAGTGGGAGGCGCTGTTGGCGCGAGCGCGGGATTTGCCGCGTTTGCGGCTGGTGGTGGTCGGCGGCGGCGCCGGCGGCGTCGAGCTGGCCTTGGCCGCGCATCACCGGCTCGGGCGGGTTTGTGCCGGCGCGGTCGAAATCCAGCTCGTCACCCGCGACGGCTTGCTGCCCACCCATAACCGCGGCGTCCGGCGCCGCTTCGAGCGCCTTTTCGCCGCCCGCGGCATCCCTGTTTACGCCGACGCCACGGTGGTGCGGGTCGAGCCGGGACTGCTGATCTGCGCCGATAGCCGCCGCCTGCCGTTTGACGAAGCGTTATGGGTGACCGCGGCGGGAGCGGCGCCATGGCTCGCCGAGACCGGGCTGCCGCTGACCGCCGACGGTTTTGTCGTGATCGACGAGACGCTGCGCTCGCCGGCCGATCCCTGCATTTTTGCCGCCGGCGACGTCGCCGCGATGCCGTCGCATCGGCGTGAAAAAGCCGGGGTTTATGCGGTGCGCCAAGGCCCGCCGCTCGCCGCCAATCTGCGCCGCGCGCTCGCCGGCAAAGCGCTGCGCCGCGCCGTGCCGCAGCGCCGCGCCCTGGCGCTGATCGGCACCGGCGACCGACGGGCGGTTGCCTCGCGCGGCCCCCTGGCGGCGGAGGGCGCTTATTTATGGCGGCTCAAGGATTGGATCGACCGGCGATGGATAAGGCGCTATCGCGAATTGCCGGTCATGACGCCCGCCGCCGGCGAAGAACCGATGCGCTGCGGCGGCTGCGCGGCCAAGGTGCCGGCCGCGGTGCTGGACCGGGTCATCGATAGCCTGCGGCCGGCGCCGGGCGAGCACGGGGCGATCGCACTCGACGCCCGCGACCGCGACGATGCGGCGCTGCTCACCTTTCCCGGCGCGCCGCCCCTGCTGCAAACTGTCGATTTCTTTCGCGCGATGGTCAGCGACCCCTACCTCTTTGGAAAGATCGCCGCCAACCATGCGCTCGGCGACATTTACGCGATGGGCGGAACCCCGGACACGGCGCTCGCGATCGCGACGCTGCCGCCGGCCCGCGCGGCGATCGTCGAGCACGATCTTTTTCAGATGCTGCGCGGTGCGCTCGACATATTCGAACCCGCCGGGGTGGCGCTGGTCGGCGGCCATAGCGCCGAGGGGGCGGAACTGGCGTTGGGCTTTGCCGTCACCGGGCGATTGCCCCCCGGTGGAAGGTTGCTGCGCAAGGGCGGGCTTAGACCCGGCGACCGGCTGGTGCTGAGCAAGCCGCTCGGCACCGGGATCATACTCGCCGCCGATGCCCGGGCTGCAGCGCCGGCGAAGGCGGTCGCGGCGGCGATCGCGGCGATGCTGCAAAGCGCGGCCCCGGCCGCGCTCTGTCTGGCCGAGCATGGCGCGCAGGCGGCGACCGATGTGACCGGGTTCGGGCTGTTGGGCCACCTCCGCGAAATGCTGCAGGCTTCGTTCGCTGATGCCGTCCTCGACCCCGACGCGATCCCGGCGCTCGATTTTGCGGTCGAATTGCTTGGGCAAGGCTTCACCAGTTCGCTGCACGCCGACAACAGTGCGGCGCTTGCCGTTCTCGGCGAGCGCGATGCGGCCCATCCGCGGGCGCCGCTGTTGATCGACCCGCAGACCGCGGGCGGGCTGTTGGCCGGCGTGGCGGCGGCGCGTGCCGACGCGTGTGTGGCGGCATTACGCGCGCTCGGCTATGCCGCGGGGTTATCGGGATGGTCGAACCCCGGGCCGCAGGCGAGCCGCGGGTGCGCTTCGCCGCCGATCTCGGGACCGTCGCCGCACCCGAGCCGGTCGTCGTGTCATGAGCGCGCCCTCGCGCCACGGCCGTGCCCTCTTGCCTTCGGTCGACAAGATCCTGCATTCGCCACCGGCGGCGGTGTTGGTCGAGGAATACGGGCGCCGCCCGGTGCGCGACGCGGTTCGGGAGGTGCTGGCGCTGCACCGCTCGTCCGGCGAGAGCGCCGCGATCGAGACCGTCATCGGTGAATGCGCTGCCCGGCTGCAGCGCCTGATGCGGCCGTCGCAGCGGCGCGTGTTCAACCTGACCGGCACCGTGCTGCATACCAATCTCGGCCGCGCGACATTGCCGGAAGAGGCGGTCGCGGCCGCGGTTGAAGCGATGCGTGAGCCGACGACCCTCGAATACGATCTGGCAAACGGCCGGCGCGGCGAGCGCGACGACCATGTCGCGGGCTGGCTGAAGCGGCTGACCGGCGCCGAGGCGGCCCTGGCCGTCAACAACAATGCCGCCGCCCTGGTGCTGGCGCTCAACACCTTGGCCTGCGGCCGCGAGACGATCGTGTCGCGCGGCGAACTGATCGAGATCGGCGGCTCGTTCCGGCTGCCCGACATCATGGCCCGCGCCGGCACCCGCTTGCGCGAAGTGGGCACCACCAACCGCACCCATCTTGCCGATTTCGCCGCGGCGATCGGTCCCGAGACCGGGCTCATCCTAAAGGCGCACACCAGCAATTATCTGATCGAAGGCTTTACCGCCGCAGCCCCGGCGGCACAGCTGGCCGAGCTCGCCCATCGCCACGGCCTTGCCTTTATCGAGGATCTCGGCAGCGGCACCCTGGTCGATCTTGCCGAATGGGGCCTGCCGCACGAACCGACGGTCGGCGAAGCCTTGGCGCAGGGCGCCGATCTGGTCACCTTTTCCGGCGACAAATTGCTCGGCGGCCCGCAGGCCGGGCTGGTCGTCGGCCGCGCTGAGCTTGTCGCCAGGCTCGCCCGCAATCCGCTCAAACGGGCGCTGCGGCTCGACAAGGTTCGGCTCGCCGCCCTCGAAGCGGTATTGCGCCTTTATGCCGACCCCGACCGGCTCGCCCAACGCCTGCCGGCGCTGCGCCTGTTGAGCCGGCCGCAGGCCGAGATCGAAGCCCTGGCCCACCGCCTGCTGCCGGCGCTGCGCAATGCGCTTGCCGGGTATGCCGAGGTCGAAATCGTCGCCACCCGCAGCCAGATCGGCAGCGGCGCCCTGCCGGTGGCATTACTGCCGAGCGCCGGGTTGGCGCTGCGCCCGCGCCATGCTCCGAAATCGGGAACGGCGCTGGCGGCGCTGATCGAGGCGTTGCGGCGGTTGCCGGTGCCGGTGATCGGGCGCATCGAAGCCGGCGCGGTCGTGCTCGATTTGCGCTGCCTCGAGGACGAGGCCGGGTTTCGCGCCCAGCTTGACGCGCTGCCGATGGTCGCGGCGTCATGATCCTGGCCACCGCCGGGCATATCGACCACGGCAAGACGGCGCTGGTGCGCGCCCTGACCGGCGTTGATGCCGACCGCTTGCCCGAGGAAAAGCAACGCGGGCTGACGATCGATCTCGGCTTTGCCTACGCCACGCTCGACGACGGCACCGAACTCGGTTTTGTCGACGT
>JAJPIH010000070.1 GCA_021324875.1 Alphaproteobacteria bacterium | reverse complement strand
GGCGCCGACCGCCGCCGCCCGCCGGTTTTGCGCGGCGACAATACCCCTTTCCGAGGTGACGCCGGGTTTGTGAACCGTCCAGTTCTGCGTCAGATGCATCGCGCCGACGGCGTCATTCGACGCTGATCGCATCGACCCGGTTAGGATAGAAGGCATAATAGCCGGCAAGCCCGGCCACTTCGTCATAGGGGGACGGGTACGCCCACACCGCATTCTCCGCGCGTTTGACGCCGGCGCCGTCGGGCGCCTCGATCGTCCAATAGGACGCTTCGCCCTTGTAGGGGCAACGGGTGTGGTGGTCGGTTCGCCGCATCAGGTCAAGCCGCACGTCCTGTTCCGGGATGTAATAGACGGGCCCATGCCCGGTCTCTTCGACGCGCAGCGCGGCGGTGGTGTCGGCGATTGGAGTGCCGGCAAACATGACCCGCACCCGCCGCGTCTCGGGCACCAGATCGACGCGGTAATCGGGCCGGGTCTTAAATCCGGGTGCGGGGTTGGGCATTCCCTTTCCTCCTCGACTATTTCTGACCCGGCTTGGCGTAGGCTTCGAATGAAGCGATGCAGCTCGCATGCAGTTGCGGATCGGTAATCGGGCCGCATTCGATCTGCTCGCGCTTGCGGCGAAACGCCGGATTGCTGCGCAACAACGCCGAATAGGCTTGGCTCTGGCGCACATTGGCCGCCGCCTCGGGATTATTCTGCGGCAGCGGCGCATTGGGCTGCGCCAGCGCTGCCCCGGCGATGAAAACCGTGCCGAACGCCGCCAGAACCGCCGCTTGATACCTCCGCATTTCTTCGCTCCCTTGTCGCTGTCAATCTGCCATCGTCAGACCGCCGCTGACGCTTAATACCTGCCCGGTGATGTAATTAGCGCGATCGCTGAGAAAAAACAGCACCGCTTCGGCGATTTCGGCCGGTTGGGCGATGCGGCGGAACGGTATGGCGCGCGTCAGCGCCTCTTTGATGCGCTCGGGCTGGCGGCGGAACAACGGCGTGTCGGTCGGGCCTGGACAAACGCAATTGACGTTGATGCGGTAGCGCGCCATCTCCCGTGCCAGCGATTTGGTGAATGCAATCAGCCCGCCTTTGGCCGCGGCGTAAACGGTCTCGCCGGTGCTGCCGACCCGGCCGGCATCGCTCGATATGTTGACGATCTTGCCGCGCCCGGCGGCGACCATCGGCGACAATACGCCGCGGGTCAGCCGGATCGCTCCCATCAGGTTGATCGCGATGATCCGGTCCCAAATTTCCGGCGGATTTTCCAAGAACGGCTGGATCGCGTCCCAGCCGGCGCCGTTGACGAGACCGTCGATCACCTCGACCCGCTCGCCAACAGCCGACACGAAGGCATCGATGGCGCTGCTGTCGGTCAGGTCAAGCGGCGCGAAGTCAATCTCGAGGCCGGCTTCCTTGGCTTCTGCTACAGCCGCATGGCCGCCCGCAAGGTCAATATCGCCGATGACGACCCGGGCGCCATGACGCGCAGCCAAGAGCGCCGTCGCACGGCCGATCCAGACGCGCCGCCGGTGACAATGACGCTCCGGCCTCCAAGTTCCATCCTTTCACCCGCGACGCCGCCGGCGATTGATGCGGTGATGTTCCGCGCGGAAGCCTGGAACTGTCAAGCAGCCCCGAGGGCGGCGGGCTGCGGATCGACGATCACGCCGCGCCGGCACAGTCGGTCGAGGATCATCGAATGCAACCGATGCACCGGGAGATCGATGCGTTGCGCCCGCGCCGACGGCCCGTCGAGGAGAATATAGTCGCTCGCCCAATCGGCGAAACCGAGATGGCCGAACGCGGCCGGCAGGCTCGGCTGGTGGTCGCCATAAAAACGCAACAGCGCGTCGCGCCGCTGCGGACCCAATTCGTCGAGCAACAGGGCGAGCATCTCGTCCGAAGCCTTTAGCCCATGGAGATAACGCAGCAATGCCCGGCCCTGGGGCAGATCGCCTAGCCCGCAGCCGCCCGCCAACGGAGCCGGCCCTGGCGCGTGATCCGGCCATGGCCCGTGATTGCCCATCGTGATCGCGAAAATGAAGGTTGCCGGCCCTGCTTCGTCGAGAATGCGAACCAGGCGACGACCGAATTCGAGATCGGAGAGATAGGGAGGGCGGGCCGACCCACCCAGTTCCTCACAGCCGAGAAAGGCGTCGAAACCGAGCGCCGGCATTGTTAGGTCGCGCCGAAAAAAGCGGCGGTCATAGGGGTGCAGGCAAAGCGTCCGGTAACCATTGGCGCGCAGGCAGCGGGCGAGCGAGGCGAGCGGGGCGCGGGCAAATGCGTGATAGGGGTTAAAGCGGTCGTAACCGAGCCGCGCTTCGCCAATGCCGGTCAACACGGCGAATTCGGCGCGCATCGTGTTGGCGCCCCAAGCGGGGATCTCCATCCGACCATAAATCGCTCCCCGCGCGCGACAGGCGTCAAACCCGGGCAGCAGATCCTGCGGCACCTGCGGCGAGACCCGTCGGGCGTCGAAGAACGATTCGCATTGCACGACGACAACCGGGGAAAGAGCGCGGGTTACCTGTAACGCCGGCGCCGGCAGTGGCCGGTATGGGGCGCGGCGCTGATCGCGCTCGGCGCGGGCGATGACGCCATGCACCAGAAGCGCGGCAAACGGCCCGAGCCGCGCCGCATCGGCGCCAGGCTCGCCGCTCGGCTGCAGCCGCCGCAGCAATTCGGCGGCGCGGCCCAGCCACGGCTCGCGCGAAACAAACCACCACCCGCCGCCAACCAGAAGGGCGGCCGCGAATGCGGCGAGCGGGTGGGGCGACCACAGCGGCGGTGTAAAAATCAGCAAGCCGACGGCGAGCCCGGCGGCGGCAAGAGCCCCGCCGATAACGACGGCCGGGCCGGCGAAGGGCAGGTAGAGATGGGGATGGGTAAACACATGCCCCAACTCGGACATGTCGGAAAATACCACGGGTTCGCGCAGCACCGCCCGCTTGGTCGCGTCGGCAAGGGCAAACCCGCTGCCCAGCGCGAGCACCACCGCGCCGGCGAATAGGGCGCGTCCACAGGCAAGCGAAATCAGCACCGCCGTCAGCAGCGCCGGCGCCAAATCGAGCCCGACGGCCGCCAATGTCTCGATCCTCGCCCGGGCCACCGCGCGCGGGATCAGCCAACCCGCCAGCGCGGCTGCGACACCGATCATGAACCGCGCCGCGTCAGCCGTCATTGGCCGCGACCGCGCGGATATGAAACCGGTAGCGACGCATGATCGCATCGCCGATCACAGCCGGTGCGAGGTTGCAGAATTGCAGGCCAAAAACCAGCGGCCACGGAAATGAAACCCGGCGCTGGCCGCGATCGATCCCGCGTTTGACGAGCCGCGCGGCGGCGGCGGTGCTGATCAGGAACGGGGTCGGCCCGTCGAACCGGTCGGTCATCGGCGAATCGAAAAATCCCGGGCACACGATCGTGACCCCGACGCCGTAGCGGGCGAGGCGGGGGCGCAGCGCTTCGCCGTAAGCGCGCAACCCGGCTTTGCTGGCGCAATAACCGGGGCTGTCCGGCAGGCCGCGATAGGCGGCGATCGAGGCAATCACCGCGATCCGCCCGCGGCCGCGGCGGCACAGCGCCGGCAGCAGCGGTTCGACCGTGTTGATCGCGCCGAGCAGGTTGACCCGCACCTGGCGGCTCGCCATCTCGACACCCTCGGATGGGCTGCCGGGGTCGGGTCCGGCCGAGGTGCCGGCATTGGCGACGATCAAATCGACCGGATGGTCGCGATCGAATTAGGTCAGCCATTTCGCCATCGCCGGCGCGTTTTCGACATCGATCGTCCCCAATCTCACCTCGGCGCTCTTGGCTTCGCAGGCATCCGCGGTCTGGTTCAGGCGGTCACGGTCACGGCCTAGCAAGGCCAATGCCGTTTGCGGCCCGGCATAGGCTTGAGCGAGAGCCGCGCCGAGGCCGCTCGATGCTCCGGTGATCACGACGGCGCGAAAAGGTAAGCGCATCGCGGCAGGCTAGCTGTAAGGTTAAAGGCGCGCCGTCCGGAAAACGTCAGGCGAAGAAAGCGCTTGCGCTGTTCATACGATGGCCGCGGGGTGTTGCATCCCCGAGACGTGTCGGGTTCGGTCCGAAAATGCTCACGCGCCAACCCGAGGCCGCCGCGGCGGCAATGGCGAGGAGGCCCGGCGCTGCGGCAGCGATGGACAAGCCGGGTGGCGCGCAATAGAACCAAGGCGAATGGCGGCGCGTACCGCCCTTGTCCCGGTCGGCTCAACCCGTGAGAGGCCCGCGATGATCGTCGAACAGATCTGGACTGCGAATTCCGGTCGTAACTTTAATTACTTGGTCGCCTGTTCGGAAACCGGGGAAGCGCTCGCCATCGACCCGCTCGACCATGAAAAATGCCTCTCCCGAGCCAAGGCGCGCGGCTGGACCATCACCCGCATCCTCAACACCCATGAGCATCGCGACCATACCGGTGGCAACGCGCAGATGGTCGCAGCAACCGGCGCCAAAGTGTTGGCGCATGCCAACGCCAAGGACCGCATCCCGGAGATGACCGAGGGCCTGCGTGCTGGTGACGTGATCAAAATCGGCCGAACCGTCGAGCTCGAATGTCTCGACACCCCCGGACACACGATGTCGCATATTTGCGTGATGTCACGCGGCGACACCCCGGCGCTGTTCTGCGGTGACACTTTATTCAACGCCGGGGCGGGCAATTGCCACAATGGCGGTCACCCGGACGAGCTCTACAACACTTTTGTCAATCAGCTGGCCCGGCTGCCCGAAAATACACTGATCTATCCCGGCCACGACTACATCGCGCGCAATTTGGGCTTCACGCTCGACCGCGAGCCCGACAATGCGCGCGCCAAGGCGTTGCTGCCGCAAGTCGAGCAACAAGACACCAACCGGCCGCTGGTCACGACGCTCGCCCTCGAGCGCGAGATCAACACCTTTTTTCGGCTGACGAGCCCGACCGTGATCCGGCAGTTGCGCGCGGTGTTTCCCGACCTGCCCGAGAACCCCGACGCAAGGACCGTGTTTCTGAAATTGCGCGAGCTGCGCAACAAGTGGTGAGCCGGGGTGTCGCACTCCGGCGTGGCGGGCGCCACGCGAGCGAGTGCGGCCATACTCAGCTTCGCCGGTCGGCGGTTTCGAGCAGGGCGTTGAGCATCACGTTGCAGCCGGCGGTCAAATCCTCGGGCTTGGCGTCCTCGACCTCGTTGTGGCTGATGCCGCCGACGCACGGGACGAAAACCATCGCACTCGGCGCCACCCGCGCCATGTAGACGGCGTCGTGGCCGGCGCCGCTGATGATGTCCTGGTGCGGGTAGCCTTGGACGGCCGCCGCTTCGCGCACCCGCGCCACGAGCTCCGGGTCGAACGGGGTCGGCGGAAAATACCAGAATTCTTCGACTGCCGCGTCGAGACCCTGGCTCGCCGCCGCTTTCGCGCAGGCCTCGCGCAATTCGTGGTCCATCTGCGTCAGAACGGCATCCTCGGGATGACGAAAATCGACCGTGAAAAACACCCGGCCGGGGATCGTATTGCGCGAATTGGGGCTTACCTGGACAAACCCGACCGTGGCGCAGGCATGGGGCGCATGGGTGTGGCCGATGCGGTTGACTGCGTCGATCATGCGCACCGCACCCACCAGCGCGTCCCGCCGCCGCGGCATCGGCGTGGGTCCGGCATGGGCTTCTTGCCCGGTAACGGTCACCTCGTACCAGCGCTGTCCCTGGGCGCCGGTCACAATTCCGACCGGCAAGCCGGCGGCTTCGAGGATCGGTCCTTGCTCGATATGCGCCTCGAAATAGGCCGCGATCTTGCGGCCGCCGACCGGCTCGGGTCCGGCAAAGCCGATGCGTTCGAGCTCGGCGCCAAGCGTGACGCCGGTCGTATTGTCGGGCCGGTTGAGCCCGTAGGCGAGATCGAACACCCCGGCAAACGCGCCCGAGCCCACCATCGCCGGTGAAAAGCGCGAGCCTTCCTCGTTGGTCCAGGCAACGATCTCGATCGGCGCTTCGGTCTCGTAGCCGAGGTCGTTCAAAGTGCGGACAATTTCGAGACCGGCCATGACCCCATAGGCACCGTCAAAGCGGCCGCCGGTCGGCTGGGTGTCGAGATGGCTGCCGGCCATGACCGGCGGCAGGTCGGGATTGCGGCCGGCGCGGCGGGCAAAGATATTGCCGATCTGATCAATCCGAACCGTGCAGCCGGCCGCTTCGCACCAGCGGATGAACAGCCGGCGCGCCTCGCCGTCGAGATCGCTGGCGGCGAGCCGGCACACCCCGCCTTTTGCGGTGGCCCCGATCTTGGCCAGTTCCATCAGGCTTGCCCACAGGCGCTCGCCATTGATCTGGAGATTGCGCATCCCTCGCCCCGCTGGTTAGCTGTGCGATCCTAGTCGGAGCAATGACCCGGCAAAAGGAGGGAGCGATGGCCGGCGACGATCGCATCGCCTATGCCACGGCGACGGAACTGACGGCGCTCTACGGCCGGGGCGCGCTGTCCCCGGTCGAGGTGGCGACGCAATTGTTGGCGCGGATCGAGGCGTTGCAGCCGGCGCTCAATGCTTTTTGCATCGTCGACCGTGACGGGGCGCTCGCCGCCGCCAACGCCTCCGAACAGCGCTGGCGTCGCGGCGAGCCGTTGGGCGCCCTCGACGGCGTGCCAGCGACGATCAAGGATCTGATGCTGATGCGCGGCTTTCCGACCCTGCGCGGCTCGCATCTCGTCGACCCAGCCCAGGACTGGTCCGAGGATTCGCCGGCCGTCGCGCGGCTGCACGAAGCCGGGGCGGTGATCCTCGGCAAGACCACGACCTCCGAATTCGGCTGGAAGGCATTGGGCGACAGTCCGCTGCACGGCGTCACCCGCAACCCGTGGGATCGGGCGCGAACCTCCGGCGGCAGCAGTGCCGGCGCGGCCGTCGCCGCCGCCGCCGGCATCGGGGTGCTGCATTTGGGGAGTGACGGCGCCGGGTCGATCCGCACCCCGTCGGCGTTTTGTGGGGTGTTCGGGCTGAAGCCGAGCTTTGGGCGGGTACCGGCCTATCCGCCGTCGCCGTTGGGCCTGCTGTCGCATCATGGGCCGATCGCCCGGACCGTCGCCGACGCGGCGGCGATGCTCAATGCGCTCGCCCGGCCCGACGATCGCGATCCCTATGCGCTGCCAGCCGACGACCGCGATTGGACGGCAGCGCTGGAAGGCGGTGTCAAGGGCTGGCGGGTTGCGTTCAGTCCAGATCTCGGTTACGCGCGGGTCGATCACGAGATCGCCGCCGCGGTGGCCGCGGCCGCGCGCCGCTTTGAGACGCTGGGCGCCGATGTCGAAGCAGTTGGCGCGCTCTTTGCCTCGCCGCGCGACGCGCTCTTCACCCTGTGGGCGGCGGGCGAAGCGGCATTGCTGCGCACCTTTCCGGCCGAGCGCCGACATCTGGTCGATCCCGGATTATTGGAGACGGTCGCGGCAGGGGAGCGGATCATGGCGGCCGATTGGGTGGCCGCCGATCTGGTGCGCACCGCACTTGGCCGGCGCATGGCCGAATTCCATCGTCGCTACGATATTTTATTGACGCCGACAATGCCGGTGCCGGCCCTGCCGGCGGGCCGCGACCTCAATGATGCGGCGCAGGAACGCCATTGGATCGACTGGTCGCCGTTTAGCTATCCGTTCAATATGACGCGCCAACCGGCGGCGAGCCTCTGCTGCGGTCTGACGAGCGCCGGTCTGCCGATCGGGTTGCAGATCGTCGGTCCGCTCTATTGCGACGACCGGGTGCTGCGTGCCGCTCGCGCCTTCGAAGAAACTCAGCCGCGGCTCCGGCCGCCGCTGCCGCCGCAATAGCGCCGCGTTCAGCGTCCCTGAGCCTTGGGCCGCCTTCCTTAGAGCGCACCCCAATCGGGGTTGCGGCTCAAGGGCGGGGCCAGAGCGCGCGCCTCATATTGATAGCGGCGGGTCCAAGGACGGGGTGCCGGTCCCGCGGCCAGGTTCTTTTGCACCAAGGTCTGATAGACCGACAGCCAGCCCTGCTCGAAAGCCTGAGCCATGCCGGCCATGTAGATGCGCCAGATGCGGTAGCGCGCGGGCCCGGCGGCGGCGATCGCCGCCTCGCGCGCCTGTTCGAGGCGGCGCACCCAATGCCATAGGGTCAGCGGGTAATGCGGCCGCAGATCCTCGGCGTCGAGGATTTCGAGCCCGCTGCCTGCAAGCTCGTAAAGCACGCGCGAGATATGGGGCAATTCGCCGCCGGGAAACACGAAACGGTCGATGAATTCGCCGCCCGGCGGACCCTGGCCGCGGCCGTCACGGTTGGTGCTGGTGATGCCGTGATTGAGGGCGAGCCCGCCCGGCCGCAACAGCCGCGCGAGGGTGGCAAAATAGACCGGCAGGTTGGCGATGCCGACATGTTCGTACATGCCGACCGAAACAATTTTGTCGAATTCTTCGGCGCCCTTCAGATCGCGATAATCGGCGACCCGCAGCTCGATCCGTCGGTCGAGACCGGCGGCGGCGACGCGCCGGCGCGCCTCATCGCATTGCGGCTGGCTCAAGGTAATGCCCAGAGCGCTGACCCCGTAATGGGTCGCGGCCCAGCATAAAAGCCCGCCCCAACCGCAGCCGATGTCGAGCAGGCGGTCGCCGGGTTCGAGCCGCAATTTGCGGCAGATGTGATCGAGCTTGTGCTCCTGCGCGGTGTCGAGGTCTTCGCCACCGGTCGTGAAATAAGCGCAGGAATAGATCATGTGCCGATCGAGCCACAGCCGGTAGAATGCGTTCGACACATCGTAATGGTAGCGGACCCAGTCGGCGTCGGCGGCTTTGCTGTGGCGCCGTGGCAGCCTCCCGAGCACAGCCGCGGCCCGCCGCATCATCGGTCGGCCGCCGATGCGTTGGGCCAATTCCATGCCGATGGCGATGACCTCGCCGATGCTGCCCTCGACGACGAGCTCGCCGGCGACATAGGCGGCGGCCAACCGGCCGATATTGCCGGTCAAAAAGAAGCGCACGAGCCGCCGCGAGCGCAACCCGATCGTGATCCGCGGCGCCGGGGCGAAATCGCACACCGCGCCATCCCACAGCACCAGCCGCAGCGGCAGGCCGCCCAGCCGGGCGTGCAAATAGCGCAACAGCCGGGTGCGCAGCGCCGTCGCCATCTCAGCTCAGCAGCGCGAACGCCCCGCCGCCGGCACACCGGCGGCGCGCTGGCCATGGCGCGCACAAGCGGGCATCATCGCCGCCAAGGCGGC
>JAJPIH010000479.1 GCA_021324875.1 Alphaproteobacteria bacterium | reverse complement strand
GCCGAACTGCGTCAGCGCCATCTGGCGTGCATGATCGTGCGCTGAAACGGCAAACGCGGACCGGCCGTTACTCGAGCGTGCCGCACGCGCATTGCAGGCGCGCCTGCGGCGATCCATTTGAGGAGCGGCCGCATCGGCTCTTTTTCGCCGCGGTAAGCCTGAGCGGGGCCGGTTGAGGCAAGAATGTTGGCGACCAGCAACCCGATGAGTAGAGCCCCGCGCGTGGTTGTCTTTGGTTGTTCGGGCGCCGCGCTCGAGCCCGAGGAACGACGGTTCTTTGCCCAGGCCGATCCGCTCGGGTTCATCCTGTTTCGGCGCAATTGCGTTTCGCCGGAGCAAGTGCGCTCGCTGATCACGGCGTTGCGCGAGAGCGTCGGGCGCGGCGACGCCCCGGTGCTGATCGACCAGGAGGGGGGACGTGTCGCAAGACTGCGCCCGCCCCATTGGCGCCGCTATCCCGCGGCGGCGCGCATCGCTGCACTGCCCGACCCGTTTGCCGAAGAGGCGGCCCGCCTTGGCGCGCGGCTGATTGCCGATGATCTGGCGCGGCTCGGGATCACGGTCGATTGCTGGCCGGTTCTCGACCTGGCTCTGCCCGGCGCCGACCCGGTGATCGGCGATCGCGCCTATGGCGGCGAGGCGGAGCGCGTCGCGCGGCTCGGCCGCGCGGTATGCGAGGGGCTAATCGCCGGCGGGGTTCTGCCGGTTCTCAAACATATCCCCGGCCACGGCCGCGCCGGCGTCGACAGCCATTACGCCCTGCCGGTGGTGGAGGCGACACGCCCGGAGTTAGCCGCGCGCGATTTTGCCCCGTTCCGAAGCTTGGCGGCGATGCCCTGGGCAATGACCGCGCATATCGTCTACAGCGCGATCGACGACGGGGCTGCGGCGACGTTTTCCGCTGCCGTGATCGGCGACATCATCCGCCGCGAAATCGGATTCGACGGGGTGCTGATCTCCGACGACCTGTCGATGCGGGCCCTCGATGGCCGATTGGCCGAGCGGGCGGCGCGGGCGCTGGCCGCCGGTTGTGATCTGGTGCTGCATTGCAACGGCGATCGGCGCGAGATGGAAGAGGTGGCGGCGGCGACTGCGCCACTGACCGAGACCGCCGCCCGAAGGCTGGCGCGCGGCGAGGCGATGCGGCAGGTCGCGGCCGGGTTTGACCGCCGCGGGGCGGAGCAGCGTTTCGACGCATTGATGGCGGGGCTGCCGGCGTGAATGCGACTGCCGCCGCAGCGACCATCTACGAAGCCAGCACCTGGGTTGTGCCGGTCATCCTCGCCGTCACGTTTCACGAGGCGGCGCACGGCTTTGTCGCGCTGCGCTTTGGCGACGACACCGCCTTGCGCGCCCGGCGGGTGACCTTCAACCCGCTCAACCACATCGACACGTTTGGCACAATTCTGCTGCCGGCATTGCTGCTGTTGGGCTCGGGCGGACGGCTCCTGTTTGGCTACGCAAAGCCGGTCCCGGTCAATTTCGGCCGGTTGCGCGATCCGCGCCACGACATGGTCTGGGTGGCGCTCGCGGGGCCGGGGACCAACGTGCTGTTGGCGATCGCCTCCTCGCTGCTGTTTTACGGCGTCGGCTTTTTGCCGGCCAGTCCGGCCGAGTGGGTTGCGGCCAATCTGGTGCATTCGCTACAGATCAATGCCGCGCTGTGCGTGTTCAACATGTTGCCATTGCCGCCGCTCGACGGCGGCCGGGTTGCGGTCGGTCTGTTGCCGCGGCCGATCGCCTATCCGCTCGCCCGGCTCGAGCCCTACGGTATGCCGATCCTGTTGCTGCTGCTGTTTGTGCTGCCGTGGATCGGGCGGCAAATCGGCGTCGATCTCAACATCCTGGCTTATGTGATCGGTGTGCCGATGCAAGCCTTGATTGATTTTGTATTGCGCATCACCGGTCAAGCGTGATGATTGATGCGGCTGCCCCAGCCGAGCAGCTGGTGCTCGATCTCGACGGGTATGAGGGCCCGATCGACCTGTTGCTCAATCTGGCTCGCCAGCAAAAAGTCGATCTCACAAAGATCTCCATCTTGGCTTTGGCCGATCAATATTTGGAATTTATTGATAGACGCAAAGAATTAAGGCTTGAAATCGCCGCCGATTACCTGGTGACGGCGGCGTGGCTCGCGTTTATGAAATCGCGACTGCTGTTGCCGCGGCCCGCTGATGATGACGAGCCGGCCGCCGAGGAGATGGCTGCGGCCCTCGCCCATCGTCTGAAATTGCTCGCCGCGATGCAAACTGCCGGCCGCAGCCTGATGGCGCGCCCGCAGCTCGGCCTGGATTTCTTTTTGCGCGGCGCACCCGAGCGGCTGGCGCCAAAGACGGCGCCGGTGTGGTCGGTTGAATTGTACGAATTGCTGCGTGCCTATGGCGAGCTGACCCGCCATCGCGGCAGGGCGGCATTGACGGTGGAACCGTCTTTATTCCTGTCGATGAACGACGCGCTGCAACGAATTGCCCCCTATCTCGGCCGCCTTCCCGAGTGGCTGGCCCTGATACGCTTGCTGCCCGATCAGCTCGGCGACGAGCGCCGGCGCCGTTCGGCGTTGGCCGCCACTTTTGCCGCCGCCCTCGAACTGGCGCGTCAAGGTCGCATCGAGTTGCGTCAAGACCGGAGCTTCGGCCCGATCTGGATCAAGAGCCCGCCGGTCTTGCACGACGCGGCCGAGATTGGGCGATGAGTGGTGACCGACAGCGCCAGCTTCGTCTGGCGGAGGCGCTGTTGTTTGCGGCGGCGGAACCGCTGAGCGAGACCACGCTCGCCGAACGGCTCGGCGGCTTGCCCGACATTACCGACCTCATTGCGGAGCTTGCCGCACTTTATGCCGGACGCGGCGTCAATCTCGTGCGGCTGAGCGGCGGCTGGGCATTTCGCACCGCGCCCGACCTCGCATTGGAATTGCAGGCCGAGCGGCGGGTCACGCGCAAGCTGTCGCGTGCCGCGGTCGAAACCCTGGCGATCATCGCCTATCACCAGCCGGTGACCCGCGCCGAGATCGAAGAAATCCGCGGGGTGAGCCTCGCCAAAGGGACGCTCGACGCGCTGATGGAGACCGGCTGGGTGCGGCCCAGTGGTCGCCGGGCGAGCCCCGGCCGGCCGCTGATCTGGACCACGACCGCGGGCTTTCTCGCCCATTTCGGGTTTGACACGCTAGCCGACCTGCCCGATCTCGCCGAGCTGCGCGCCGCCGGTCTTCTCGACTTGACGCCGCTGACCGGCGATGACGCGAACGGTGGCGGCGAGCATCGCGGTTGAACCGCCTCCACTTCCGGTCCGTAATTCCTGTCTGGCTGCGCTGGCGACACGCGAAAGACCCGGCGCCAGGCCTCAGGCTGAACAACCTTCTTGGAAAAGACAGCTAGCCGTTTACCGGCGCCAGTCGAAAGCGGCAGTCGCTGTCGCGCGCCACCTGGTTGACGAGATCGACCTCCCAGGCAAGATATTCGCGCATATAGCGCTCGCGGTCGGCCGGGCGCTCCCGCGCCGACAGCGCCACATCGTCCGGCTCATCGGCAACCCGGCTCATCCCGGCTTCGAGCGGCAGGCCGGCCTTCTGCCATGCGGCGGTCCCCCCGTCGAGCACCCGCGCAGGCCGCCTTGCGCCGATTTCGGCGGCGGCAAAGCGGGCGATGACCCCGTCTTCGCTGGTCAAGACGAGCTCACCCGCCGGCAGCCTGTCGAGCGCCTGGGGCAGGCGGGCGCGAACCGCAAACCATGCGCCGGGGAGGTGGCCTTGCCGGTAGCGCCGGCTTTGCGCCAGATCGACGATCACCGCCCGCGCGTTTGCTCGCAATTCGGCGGCGGAAATCATGGCCGGTTCGGGGCCGGCGAGTGCGAAGCCGCCGGTGTCTGGGGCCGGTTCGCCGGTTTCAAGCACGACGCCGGCAAAAGCGTTGTCGAGCACGGCTGCATCCCAGCCCATGCGTCTCAACCAAGATGCGGTCATCCGCGCCCTGACCCCGGTGTCGTCGACAAGCACGACGCGGGCGCCCCACACGCCGAGCCAGCTGTCGGTCTCCTGCACCAATTGCCCGCCCGGCGCCATCAGCGAGCCGGGCAGATGGCCGGTGCGATATTCGGCCGGGTCGCGGACATCGAGGACGTAGAGGGTGCGGCGCTCGGCCTCGTCGCGCCATTGCGCGAGCGTGGCGTGGTCGATCACCGGCACGCCATAGCGACGCGCCACGGCCTCGGCCCGCCGCCGTGCGGCAGCGACACCCTGGGCTGTGACCGCGGGCGCGCGCCGGTCGGCGCCGCCGACGACGTCGAACCCGGCCAGGTGCCAGGCCATCGTGCCATCTTTCAGTGACACGACGCGGTTGGGCACGCCGGCTTCGATCAACGACTGGGCGCCGATGATGCTGCGTGTGCGCCCGCCGCAATTGACGACGACAAAAGTATCGGGGGTCGGCACCAGCTCGGTGAAGCGGTAAACCAGCTCGGCGCCCGGAACGCTGATCGCTCCCGGAATGCTGTTCGAGTGATATTCCTCGTAGGAGCGGCTGTCGAACACAACCATGTTGTCGCCGCGCCGCTGCCGTTCGGCCAGCTCCTCGACGCTGATCCACGGCGTCCCGCATTCGTGTTAAACCACCTCGGCAAACGCCTTCGACGGCACATGCACGCCGCTATAGACCGGGAACCCCGCCGCCTGCCACGCTGCGACCCCGCCTTCCAGTGTCGAGACATTGCTGTAACCGCCCTCGCTCAGGCGTGCTGCCGCGCGTCGGGCGAGCCCTTCGCCGGCGTCGGTGACGACAATCCGCACGCCGCGGCGCGGCAGGAGACCGGCGGCCAGCAATTCGAGCCGCGACAATGGCAGGCACGACGCCATCAGCAGATGCCGGTCGTGAAAGCTCCCTTCCTCCCGCGCATCGACGATCGCGATTTCCTCGCCGTCATGGAGCCACGCCCGTAATTCCGCCGGGGTTATGGTTTTGCCTCGGTCCGCCATCTCGTCCTCCAGCTCGTTCCGCGACTTTCGTTTGCCCCAAACCGCGGCCCGCGTCAAAGTCGGGATTGACCGAGCAATTCGGGGGAGGAGCATGTCGGAAGCACGACGGGCACGGCCGCAGCCGACGCCGGAGACGCAGCATTTCTGGGACGGCACGCGCGCCGGCGAATTGCGCCTGCAACGCTGCAATGCTTGCGGCAAAGTCTACTTCCCGCCGCGCCCGTTTTGTCCGGCTTGTGCCGCGCGCGAGGTAAGTGTGTTCGCCGCCTCGGGAAAAGGGCGGCTTTATTCCTATGTGATCCACCACCGCCCGGTACCGGGCTTCACCCCGCCTTATGCGATCGCTGTCGTTGAGTTGGACGAAGGGCCGCGGTTGATGACCAACATCATCGGCTGTCCGCAAACCCCGGAGGCATTGCAGCTCGACATGCCGGTTGAGGTGGTGTTCGAAAAGCTCGACGACGAGATCACTCTGCCGCTCTTCCGCCCGGTCGCGAGGTAAGGCGATGAACCCGAAATCAATCGCGATCGTCGGTGCCGCCGAGACCACCCGGCTCGGCGTCATTCCCGACATGTCGCAAATCCAGTTGCACGCCGACGCCGCACTCAACGCGATGGCCGATGCCGGGCTCAAACCCGCCGATATCGACGGCATTGCCACCGCCGGCGAAACGCCGGTCACGGTGGCACACTACCTGGGCCTGACGCCGAAATGGGTTGACGGTACCGCGGTTGGCGGCTGCTCGTTCATGATCCATGTCCGCCATGCCGCCGCGGCGATCGCCTCGGGCCTGTGCCGGACGGTGCTGATCACCCATGGCGAAAGCGGCCGCTCCGGCGTCGGCCGCACCCGCAATGTCGTTGCACCCACCAGCCTCGCCGGCCAGTTCGAGCAGCCCTATGGGCCGATGGGCCCGCCGACTTTGTTCACGATACCGGTGTTGCGCTACATGAAGACCTATGGCCTCAGCCACGAGCAATTGGCGATGGTCTCGGTCGTACAGCGCGAATGGGCGGCCAAGAACCCGCGCGCCACTTTCAAGACGCCGATCACCGTCGATGATGTGCTGAATTCGCGGATGATCGCCTACCCGTTCCGATTACTGCAGTGCTGCCTGGTGACCGATGGCGGCGGTGCGCTGATCATGGTCGCGGCCGAGCGCGGTCGCGATTTCCCGCAAAAGCCGGTCTACATCCTCGGCACCGGCGAGAGCGTCGAGACCCCGATGGTCAGCCAAATGCAGGATTTCACCTCCTCGCGCGCCTTCCGCGTCGCCGGTCCCACCGCCTTTGCCGAGGCCGGCATCACCCACCAGGATGTCGACCACCTGATGATCTACGACGCGTTTGCCCATCTGCCGATCTACGGCCTTGAAGATTTGGGCTTTGTGCCGCGCGGCGAGGGCGGCGCCTTTATTGCCGAGCGCAACACCGCCCCCGGCCCGAACCTGAAATTGCCGCTCAACACCAATGGCGGCGGGCTTTCCTACATGCACTCCGGCATGTACGGCATGTACGCATTGCAGGAGAGTGTCCGCCAGATGCGCGGCACCGCCCCGGCCCAGATCCCCGGCGCCAAGATCTCGGTCTGCCATGGTGTCGGCGGCATGTTCGCCGCCTCCGGCACGATCATCATGTCGAACGAACCGCCATAGCGTTCAACGCGGCTTGCTCGGGTCTTGCGGGACCGACGACGGCGATCTGACCCGCTCGACCTCGATGCCAGGATCGCGTCAAGGCCGGGTGCATTTGCAGCTGACCGACGAAGTCAGCCGCCTTCGATTTTGGGGATAAAAAAGACCTCGCTGTCCTGGCGCAACGGCTGGAGATAGCCGACCTCGTGGATCTCGCCGTCAATCGCGACCGTGGTTTCTTCCTCGAGGTGGCGGCCGAGACCCGGGAAGAGCTGGTCGAGCGCCTTGATCGCCGCGCGCAGATTTTTGGCCTCGACCATGAATTCGCGCTCGCCGCCGGTATAACGGCGGGCAAACCCGCTGGACAGCACCACCCGCGCCGTCATGGTTGTGCTCCTGATGCGGTGGTTGCAAACCGGTTGCGCCCCGGCCGCCCACGCTGATCGGCAGGGCGGGGCCGGCCGGGTCGAATGCCCGGATCGGCTCCGGGCATTCCCGCGCAAAAGCCGCTCGCGCCGCGGTTCACGGCTCTAATCGTCGGCGCCGGGCGCTTCAAGGGCGGCGAGCACCTTTGGCGGCGACATCGGCAATTCGGTCAAGCGTCGACCGGTCGCATCGGCAATCGCATTGGCGATCGCCGCCATCGGCGGACAGATGTTGACCTCGCCGACCCCCTTGGCGCCGTAGGGATGGGCGGGATTTGGCACCTCGACCAGCACCGCGTCGATCATCGGCACATCGGAGGCGACCGGCACGCGGTAGTCGAGGAAACCAGGGTTATCGAGCCGGCCGTTCTTGTCGTAGATGTATTCCTCGTTCAGCGCCCAGCCGATGCCTTGCGTGACCCCGCCCTGGATCTGGCCCTCGACATAGGAGGGGTGGATGGCCTTGCCGACGTCCTGGGCGGCGACAAAGCGCAATACCGTGACTTTGCCGGTTTCCGGATCGACTTCGACGTCGCAAAATTGCGTCGAGAAGCCCGGCGCCTGACCGCCGGCATTGACCGCCGCCGAAGCCGTGATCGGGCCTCCGGTCAGCGCCTTCTTGGCCGCCAACTCTTTGAGCGACAAGGGCGCGAAATCGCCGACATTGCTGCTGGCCGGCTTGGCGCAGCCATCCTCCCAGATCACCCCCTCGACATCGACATCCCAAATCAGCGCGGCGCGCTGGCGCAATTCGTCGATGATCTTCTTGCTCGCCTCGACGACCGCCATTCCGGTCGCAAAGGTCACGCGCGAACCGCCGGTCGGGTTGGTAAAACCGATCGAGGCGGTATCGGAGACGATCGCGCGCACCTGGCTGTAGTCGATGCCGAGCGTCTCTGCCGCCATCAGCGCCATCGACGCGCGCGAGCCGCCGATGTCGGGGCTGCCGGTCGCGACCG
>JAJPIH010000298.1 GCA_021324875.1 Alphaproteobacteria bacterium | reverse complement strand
GACCTCGTCGATCAGATGCCGGGTCAGGGCCGGCAGGATCAAGGGCCGGTCTGCGGGCAGCATGTTGTTGTAGGTCGGCGCGATCGGGGTGGGCAGCGACACCTGAAATTTGACCCCTGGCGGGATCACGCCGTCGGCCTGCAGACGGTCGAACAGCCGCCAAGACGCAATCGCCATATCGGCATAGCCGGTTTGGATTGTCGCGGGGTCGAGGGTGGCCCCGGGTTTGACCCTCAATCGCGGGATTTCTCGGATCAGCTTGCCGTCCCATTGGGTGAATTTGAACGGCGGCACATCGCTTGCCACCTCGATCGCCGGATTGTCAGCCAGCACCTGTTGCAGAAAGCGGATCCAGGTCTTGCGGATCCCGGTCTCGCCGTCGGGCAGCCGCTTGAGATAAGGACCAGCGGCGGCGGCAAGATTGCGGAACACGGTTTCGGCGTCGGCCAACGGAATGCTGCCGACAAAGTGAATGACGGTTTGCGCGCCGTGCGATGCGGCCATGCTGTCCTCCCCGGATTGTGTGGCCGATCGTAGCCCAATCCGGCGACGCCGTCAGGCGCGAGCGGTGGCGGGCAGGCAGGCCTCAAATCGGCGCACGCCGACGCCGGGCCGTCCGGTACAGGTCGGGCAGAGGCGCTTGGCGGACGAAGAGGGTCCTCAGTCGAGTTTGACTTCGATCTCGCCCTCGACGACCCGCACCGGATAGCTCTTCAGGTCTTCGGTCGCGGGCGGGTCCAGCACCGCGCCGGTGCGAACATCAAAGCGCGCGGCGTGCAACGGGCACTCGATTACGGTGCCGTCAAGCCAGCCGTCGGACAGGCAGGCATAGGCATGGGTGCAGATATTATCCGTCGCATATAATTGGCCATCACAATCATAGATTGCAATCGACCGGCCGCCGACCTCGACCCCGATGACCTCGCCCTGGGCCAGTTCGTCGCGCCGGGCGACGCGCACCCAACCTTCCCCACCCTCACTCATATCGCTCCCCTACACAAGCGGTCGGAACTGGAGCAAGCGCTGCTGCCGGCTGAGCGGCTCTCGATAGGGTCGCACCGATCTGCGGCTTGGCGGGACCGTCCGATCCTTGGGGACGGGTCTTTCCGGCTTTATAGCGAAGCCGGATTGGGTCCGGGCGCGATCCGAGCCGGTGCGATCAGCGCGGCAAAATCCAGGCGCTAGACGGACGTGTCTTCGGAGAAGGCCTTGAACGCGATAATCGTAAACGTGTCTTTGACCCCGGGCAGGGTCTGCAGCCGTTCGGTGACAAAATGTCCGATGTCGGTTGTCTCGGGCAGATACACCTTCATCAACAAGTCGTATTGCCCCGAGGTCGAATAAACCTCGGACACCTGTTCGATCTCGCCGACCGCCGCGTCGGCAACCTGATAGGCCTTGCCGAGTTCGCACTTGACCATGACGAAAATGGTTTTCATCGGCCTGCCACAATGGCGCAATCAGCCGCGTGCGGCAACCTTTGGCGGGCGGGCGAGGAACGCCGGCAGGTGATCGCCGAAGCCGACGATCTTGGCCTCGCTGCGATCCGCGCGCGCCTCGCTCCGGCGCGGTTCGGTCCGGCGCGGTGCAACCCGCGGGAAATGCATGACATTGCCGTCGGCCGCGGCGGTGTCCGCGCGCGGCTTGTCGCCGGTGCCTCGGGCGCGGCGTGCCGCCGGCGCCGAGGCCGGCAACCGGCGTGCATCACTCGCGGTCTCGGCGGCGCGGCGATTGTGACCGGCGCGCGGCGTGCGCGAGCGACCCCGGGGGCGGTCCTCAAATGCGAGTTCTGCCGGTGCGATACCCTCGATCGTCATTATCGGGATGTCTTTGCCGATCAGCTTGACGATCGCGGCCACCGCGGGGCCGTCTTCGGGAGTGGCCAGCATCAGCGAGCGGCCGGGCATGCCGGCGCGGCCGGTGCGACCGATGCGGTGAACGTAATCCTCGGCATGAATGGGCACGTCAAAACAGAAGACGTGGCTCATGCCCTTGATGTCGAGACCGCGGGCGGCAACGTCACTCGCAACCAAAAGCCGCACCTCGCCGTTTTTGAAGCGCTCAAGCGTTTCGGTGCGTTTGGGCTGTGGCATGTCGCCGTGCAACGGGGCAGCGTCGAAGCCGTGCCGGGTCAATGATTTGCACAGAATGTCGACATCGCGCTTGCGGTTGCAGAAGATCAGCGCGTTCTTGACCTCTTCCGAGCGGATCAGCCGGCGCAGCGCCTCGCGCTTGTCGCGCGGGTCGACGACCGTCAGAGATTGCGCCACGGTGGCCGCCGGCGAGGCCGGAGGGGCCACCGCGATTTCCACCGGATCGGTCAAAAAAGCGTCGGCCAAGCGCCGGATCTCGGCCGGCATCGTGGCCGAGAAAAAAAGGGTTTGCCGCGGCTTTGGTAGCAGCCCGACGATCCGTTCGACATCGGGGATAAATCCCATGTCGAGCATGCGGTCGGCCTCGTCAATCACCAGGATGCGGACATCGCTCAAGATGATCTTGCCGCGGCCGTAAAGGTCGAGCATCCGGCCGGGCGTGGCAACCAGCACATCGACACCGCGATCGAGCTTGCGCTCCTGGTCGCCAAACCGCTCCCCGCCAATCAGCAGCGCCATCGTCAAACGGTGGTACTTGCCGTAGCGCTCGAACGAGTCGGCAACTTGTGTTGCCAGTTCGCGGGTCGGTTCGAGGATCAGCGAGCGCGGCATCCGCACCCGCGACCGCCCGGCCGCCAACATATCAATCATCGGCAGCACAAAGCTGGCGGTCTTTCCGGTGCCAGTCTGCGCGCAGCCCAACACATCCCGCTGGCGCTTAACCTGCGGAATGGCTTGTTCCTGGATCGGGGTGGGAGAGGTGTAACCGACGTCGCTGACCGCCCGCAGGAGTTCGGGCGAGAGACCGAGTTCAGAAAAATCCATCGAGCTGGTGTAGCCTTTTTGTAATATAAGCGTGCGTTTTCACCATAGTGGTTACATCGGGTGCTGTGCCGGGCGTGTCAATCTTTTTTTCTTGGCATCAGCGGCAACAGACCAGATCGGCACCGGTGACCCCGGTTAACGCCGGCGATATTGCGGACGTGGCGCCATCGCCGGCGCCGCGCGCTCGTCTTTATGGCGGAAGTTTATGCGCCCCTTGGTCAAGTCATAGGGCGTCATCTCGACTGTGACGCGATCGCCAGCCAAGATTCGGATTCGGTTTTTCTTCATCCGTCCGGACGAGTAGGCGAGGGTTTCATGGCCGTTGTCGAGGCGCACACGGAAGCGGGCGTCGGGCAACAGTTCCAGCACGGTGCCCTCGAATTCAATCAGGTCTTCTTTTGCCAATCAGTTCTCCTGGTCATGAAGGGAGGGAATGCGCATGCGCATCCCCTCGCCGGTGGTCAGGCTGAAATCGGGCGCAGGTTGACGGCCGAGACCCGACCGCGCTGACCCTGCTCGAGTTCGTAGCTGAGGCGTTGGCCTTCGCGCAAATCGTCCATTCCGGCGCGTTCGACCGCCGAGATGTGGACAAACACATCCGCACCCCCGGTTTCGGGCTGGATAAACCCATAGCCCTTCTGCGCGTTGAACCATTTGACCGTACCGGTCGCCATCGGTAGTAGCTCCACTTAGTAGAAAGAGGCCGCCGCGCCTCGGCGCGACGCATCGCACATCGATTGGCTCGGAAGCTACGGTCAGCGATCGCACGGGAACGTTGGGCCGGAACGCCGAAATCAAACCGGGTCGACAGAAATTAGGTAATTGGCGCCGCCCCGCGGCGCAAGGCGTCTTTACACATCGAGGTCGCGGGCGAAGCGGGCGTTTTTCTGGATGTAGTCGAAACGCAGTTCGGGGTGGCGGCCCATCAGGGCTTCGACAAGCCCGGCGGCGTTGCCGTCGATTGCGCCCCCGGCCCCGGCATCGTGGCCGTCGGCGGCGGCCAGCGTGACCTTGAGCAGCGTGCGCTGGGCCGGGTCCATCGTCGTCGCCTTCAAGTAGCGCGCCGGCATTTCGCCGAGCCCTTTGAAGCGGCTGATCTCGATCTTGCCCCGTCCGGAAAAGCCGGTGCGCAACAGCTCCTCGCGGTGGGCGTCGTCACGCGCATAGCGGGTCACTTCGCCCTGGGTCAACCGGTAGAGCGGCGGCATCGCCAAAAACAGATGACCGTTGGCGATCAGCCGCGGCATCTGCCGGAAAAAGAACGTCATCAACAGCGAAGCAATATGAGCGCCGTCAACATCGGCATCGGTCATGATCACGACCCGCTCATAGCGCAACGCCTCCTCGCGGTACTGCGGACCGACCCCGGCGCCGAGCGCCTGCACGATGTCGGCCAATTCCCGGTTGGCCTTCATCTTGTCGCCGGATGCGCTGGCGACATTCAGGATTTTGCCGCGCAACGGCAGGATCGCCTGGGTTTCGCGGTCACGCGCCTGCTTTGCCGAGCCGCCGGCACTGTCGCCCTCGACCAGAAAGATCTCGGTCCCGGCAGCACCGGCGCGCGTGCAATCGGCGAGCTTGCCCGGCAGGCGTAATTTGCGCGTCGCGCTCTTGCGCGCGATGTCGCGCTCCTGCCGGCGGCGCAGCCGTTCCTCGGCGCGCTCGGCGATCTGGTCGAGCAATCGCGCCGCGGCGGCGGGGTCGGCGCCAAGCCAATGGTCGAAATGGTCCTTGACCGCGCCTTCGACGAGGCGGGCCGCTTCGGGCGAAGCAAGACGCTCTTTGGTCTGGCCCTGGAATTGCGGGTCGCGCAGAAACAGCGACAGCAGCATAGCCGCGCCGCCGGCGATGTCCTCGGCGCTTGCCTGGGCGGCGCGGCGGTTGCCGACCAGCTCGGCATAGCCGCGCACCCCGCGCAGCAAGGCGTTGCGCAGCCCCGTCTCATGCGTGCCGCCCTGCGGGGTGGGAATGGTGTTGCAATAGCTGTGGCTGAATACCGCCTCGTCATCGGCAGGCCACGCCACCGCCCATTCGACACGGCCGCCGCCGGCCAGCTCGGCGGCGCCGACAAAGGGCCGTGAGGTCAGCGTCTCGCCCCCGCCGAGGCTCATCGCGAGAAAATCGGCAAGTCCGCCGGGAAAGTGAAAGCGATCCTCAGCCGGCACATCCGGCGGGCGAGGCAGGTCGGGATTGCAACTCCAGCGGATTTCGAGGCCGCCAAACAGGCAGGCCTTGGCGCGCGCCATCTGGTAGAGCGCCGCCGGGCGAAAGCCGAGGCCGCCGAAAATCGCGGGATCAGGATGGAACCTGACGGTCGTGCCGCGCCGGTTGTGCACCGGGCCACAATCCTCGAGCGGGCCCTCGGGGACGCCGCAGCGATAGCGCTGCCGCCACAGCCGCCGCTCGCGCGCCACTTCGACCTCGAGCGCATCCGACAGCGCGTTGACCACCGAAATGCCGACCCCGTGCAAGCCGCCCGAGGTGCGGTAGACCTCGCCGCCGAACTTGCCGCCGGCATGCAGGGTCGTCAGGATCACCTCGAGCGCCGATTTTTGCGGAAAACGCGGGTGCGGATCGATCGGGATGCCGCGCCCATTGTCCCGAATCGACAGCCAATCGCCGGCTGCAAGTTCGATCTCGATGCGTGTGGCATGGCCGGCCACGGCCTCGTCCATGGCGTTGTCGAGGATCTCGGCGGCGAGGTGATGGAGGCCGCGTTCGTCGGTGCCGCCGATAAACATCCCCGGGCGGCGCCGCACCGGTTCCAGACCCTCCAATACTTCGATGTGTTTGGCAGAATAATCGCCTGCAGGCGAGGCAATATCGCTGAACAGATCACGCATTTTGGCCGCAGCTATCGTTTAAACAAAGCTTCAGCACCGCGCCGCTGTCCCATCTTGGTCGCGATCTCGGCGCGCACGCGATCGATTTCAGCTTCGAGTTCGCCGATGTAAGCTTCCAGTTCGGCGATGCCCATCGGCTCCAGATCTTTGGGTCCGACGGCTTTGCGGCGCGGCTCGAGCTCCTGCTCGTCGATCATTGGTGGCCCTCGCTCCTCGTCTTCTCCCGCTGGCGGCGGCTATTATATATCGCAGAGAAGCAATTACGCCCTGCCGTAGCCCGCCGCGCCCGCCTGGGCTCCGGGCCGAGAACCGGGACCACAGAATGCCTGCACCGCTGATGCCCAAGGCCACCGCCGTGTGGCTCGTCGAGAACACCTCGCTCACCTTCGAGCAGATCGCCGATTTTTGCGGCCTGCACCCGCTCGAAATCCAGGCCATCGCCGACGGCGAAGTCGCCAGCCAGATGCAGGGGCTCGATCCTGTCGCCAACGGCCAGACGACGGCCGAGGAAATCGCCCGCTGCCAGGCCGATCCCAACGCCCGGCTACAGCTGGCGCCGCAGGCGATCCCGCCCCAGGTCGTCAGGCACAAGGGCCCACGCTATACGCCAATCGCCAAGCGCCAGGACAAGCCCGATGCGATCGCGTTTCTGTTGAAGAGCCATCCGGAACTCTCGGATGCGCAGATCTCGAAACTGATCGGGACGACGAAGCCGACCATTGCCGCGGTGCGCGATCGGACCCACTGGAACAGCCCGAACATCAAGCCGCGCCACCCGGTCGGCCTCGGGCTGTGCACGCTCGACGAATTGGAGGAAGCGGTGCGCCGCGCCCGCGCCCGCATGCCGGCCGAGGCGGTGGCGGCGCTCGAGCGCGACGAGGCGGAACCTCTCGAAAATTAGCCTCGGCGGCTGTCGGCGGCGGCGGCTTTGCCGAGGGCGGCGGCGATCTCGGCGAGGACGGCCGGGTCGTCGATTGTCGGCGGCAGCTGGTAGCTCTCGCCGTCGGCAATCTTGCGCATCGTGCCGCGCAGGATCTTGCCCGATCGGGTCTTGGGCAAGCCGGCGACGACGATCGCGCTGCGGAAGCTCGCCACCGGCCCGATCCGTTCGCGCACCAATGCTATGGCCTCGCGCTCAATCGCGGCCGGCGGGCGGGTCGTCCCGGCTTTCAGCACCAACAGACCCAACGGCACCTGGCCTTTGAGCGCATCGGCGACGCCGATGACGGCGCATTCGGCGACATCGGGATGGGCCGCCAGCACTTCCTCGATGCCGCCCGTCGACAGCCGGTGCCCGGCGACATTGATGATGTCGTCGGTCCGGGTCATGACATGGACATAGCCGTCGGCATCGATAAACCCGGCGTCGGCGGTCTGGTAAAAGCCGGGATAGGCCGAGAGATAGGTTTGCACGAATTGCGCGTCGGCTTCCCATAAGCTCGGCAATGCGCCGGGCGGCAATGGCAGCTTGACCGCCAGCGCCCCGATCTCACCGGCGGCCAATTCGTGCGGATCGCCTTCGCGCTCGGCGTCGAGCACCTTGAGGTCCCAGCCCGGCACCGGCCGGGTGGCCTAGCCGTGCTTGACCGGCAGCTTTTCGATGCCCAGGCAATTGGCGGCGATCGGCCAGCCGGTTTCGGTCTGCCACCAATGGTCGACGACCGCGACGCCGAGATGCTGCTCGGCCCAGGCGACGGTCGGCGGGTCGGCGCGCTCGCCGGCGAGAAACAGCGCGCGGAAGCCTTTGAGGTCGTGGCGGCGGATCAGCGCGCCCTCCGGGTCCTCGCGTTTGATCGCGCGGAAGGCGGTCGGCGCGGTAAAGAAAACCCGCACATCATGCGCGGCGATCACCCGCCAAAAAGCGCCGGCATCGGGGGTTCCGACCGGCTTGCCCTCATACATGACCGTCGTGCAGCCGTAGATCAGCGGCGCGTAGACGATGTAGGAGTGGCCGACCACCCAGCCGACATAGGACGCGGTCCAGAAGGTCTCGTCGGGGGCAAGGCCGTAAATGTGGCGCATCGACCAATGAAGCGCCACGGCATGTCCGCCATTGTCGCGCACCACCCCTTTGGGCACCCCGGTCGTGCCCGAGGTGTAGAGGATATAAAGCGGGTCGGTTGCCGCCACCGGGACGCAATCGGCGGGACGTGCGGCCGCCTCGCGTTCATGCCAGTCGTGGTCACGCCCGGCGGCGAGAGGAGCCGGATGCATCGGCCGCTGCAAGACCACGCAATGTTCGGGCTTCGACTTTGCCTCGGCGATCGCGGCATCGACGAGCGGCTTGTAGGCGACGATCCGGTTCGGCTCGATGCCGCAGGAGGCCGTCAAGATGACGCGCGGCCGTGCGTGGTCGATCCGGGTGGCGAGTTCATGCGCGGCAAAGCCGCCAAACACGACCGAATGAACAGCGCCGATCCGCGCGCAGGCCAGCATTGCCATCGCCGCCTCCGGCACCATCGGCATATAGATCAGCACCCGGTCGCCGTGGCGCACGCCAAGACCGACCAGCACGCCGGCCAGCTGCGCCACGCGGTCGCGCATTTCCCGGTAGGTGAACCGCGCCACCTGGCCGGTCACCGGGCTGTCCCAGATCAACGCGGTGCGGTCGCCGCGCCCGGCCGCGACATGACGGTCGAGCGCGTTCCAACAGGTGTTGAGCCGGGCGCCGACAAACCAACGGTAAAATGGCGGCCGGCTGGTGTCGAGCACACGCTCCCAGCGCCGCTCCCAGGCGATCGCCTCGGCGGCCTCGCTCCAGAATGCTTCCGGCTGTTCGATCGACCGGCGATAGGTGTCGAGATAGCTCATCGCCATCATTCCTCCCTCAGCCTATTCTCGCGCGGCAGCCCGCAAGAAAACAGGAGTTATCGAGTTCGGTCCGGGTCGTGTGGGCGGGCGCGCTTTGGCCGCTCACGCGGCGCGCGCGGGACGCTCGGGCTCGCCATGGCCGCTGACCGCGGCGCCATCGCTCGGGGAGAGGCGCAGAAAGCCAAAGGCGGCAGCAAGCGGGACCAGGCCAACCAGAAAGAAGGCGAGGCGAAAATCGGCGACAGTGAGTTTTGCCGACCCGGCGATCACCGCCAACAACGCGGCGGCAACCGCTACGCCAAAGCCGCGCGCGACTTGCTGCGCCACACCGGCGACGCTGGTCCCTTTGCTCAACAGGGGTGCCGGCATGTCGGCGTAACTGACCGTGTTGAGGGCGAGGTATTGCACACTGCGCACGCAACCCGAGACCAGCACCAGCAGCACCGTCAGCCAAACCGGTGTGTCGCTGTGCAACAGGCCGCAGGCCGCGGTCACCCCCGCCGCGATCAGCGCCGTACCCGCCAGCAACCGGCGAAAGCCGAACAAACGTAGCAGCGGGCCGGCAAGCGTGCGCACCGCCATCGCGCCGACGCTCGACGAAAAGGTCAGCAGCCCCGATTGGAGCGGGCCCAATCCAAAGCCGACCTGGAACAACAGCGGCAGCATAAACGGCACCGCGTCGAGGCCGATGCGGCACAATCCGCCGGTCAGGGTGCCGATGCGAAAGGTGCGGATGCGCAGCAGCGTGGGATCGAGCACCGGATCGGCGCAACTTCTGGTGTGGCTGACATAGAGCGCCAGGATCGCCAGCGCCGCCGGAAAGAAGGCCATTCCCAAGGCGCTGGGAAATAGCGGGCGGCCAAGGTTCTCGATCGCCAGCTCCAACAGCGCCAGGCCCAGCCCGCAAATCACAAAGCCGCGCAGATCGAAGCGGACCGGGGAGGGGGCGCGGAAATTTTCGAACAGCTTGAGCGCCAGCAGCAGGCCGGCAAGCCCGATTGGCAGGTTCAGGAAAAAGATCGCCCGCCACGACAGGGCAGCGGTGACAAATCCGCCGACGATCGGTCCTGCGGTCGGCCCGATCATCGCCGGTATTGTCATCCAGTTC
>JAJPIH010000071.1 GCA_021324875.1 Alphaproteobacteria bacterium | reverse complement strand
TCCAGCGGCGCAACCCGGCAAGCAAGACTTCGGTATCACTGCGCGAATGAAAAACAAAGCCGGCGTTTTCAAGCTGCGGCTTGACTTCCAAAAAATTGTAAAATTCAACGTTATAGGTCAGCACCTGCTGGCCATCCGCGCTGGCCATCGGCTGCGCGCCGCCGGGGCTGAGATCGATGATCGCCAGCCGGCGGTGCGAAAGCGCACAGCGCCCGTCGGGATCGACCCACAAGCCGGCCCCGTCCGGTCCGCGGTAGACCATCCGCCCGGCCATATCTTCGGCGATCGCCGCCAACTGGGCGGGCGACCACTTTCCTTGCTTGCTGACTATGCCGGCGATGCCGCACATGCGCCTCGTGCTCCCGATCCGTTCCGGTTGTTGCCGTCAGTTCGCCGCGGCGGCGCGCGGATCGAGCTTGATCACCAGCCCTTGCCCGGTCGGCAGATGCACGATCCGTTCCGGCCGACCGGCGAAATACTCGTCCAGCGCGCGGCGCGCGCCGGGACAGGAATCAAAGCCGTAATCGTCGCAGACCAGCATTCCGCCCGCCTGCAACCGCGGAAAAAAGAATTCGACACTGTCGCGCGTCGGTTGATAGAGGTCGACATCGACATGCACAAAACAGAACTGCCGACCGGCCACCGCCGGGAATTGCACCGGGATCCAGCCGCGATAAAAGCGGACATCCGAAAACCGCGCGAGATTGCCGCGCGCCACCTCCTCGGGACAGGCCAATGTGCCGGCCCGCCAAAAACTGCCGTCCGCGGCGCCGGGTTGTGACAGACCGGCAAACGAATCGAACAGATGAAGGACCCGTCTGCGGCCGCCGCGCTCGATCCCCAGAGCCAGGAAATAAGCGGTGGCCCCGTTGTAGACCCCGCATTCGGCGACGTCTCCGGCGACCGAATCCAGCGCCTTCAACAGATTGTAGACCGTCCATTTGCGCTCGAGCGCCCGGTAATTGTCACCGGCCAGCATGCGGTAGGCGGTGATGAATTCGCGCTCGTTCCAAAAAGATTTGAGGTCCTCGCCGATTTTGGCCGCCGGGTAGAGCGCGGCCAGACACCGTTCCACGGCCGCATAGGCCTCGGCCGGGGTGTAGCCCTCGGCGAGGGCGTCAAGCGACGCCAGCGCGCGCCCGACCGCACCCGATCGCACCGCCGGAACATAGATCTGGTAGCGTCGCCGGTTGACCCGCGGATCGCTGTTGTCGCTGGCCGACAGATAAAGGCTGTCTTTCCAGTGCGAATAACGCCCGCCGCCGGCTTCGCGAATTCCGGCGTGCAGACTATGCGGCGGCCCCAGCGCGATCCCGTCTTCGAACAGAACCAGCGGCGAGCCGAACGGATCTTCCTCGCGATCGCCGGGTGGCACATCGGCGAGCGGTGCGATAAAGCAATGCCCGCCGCCCGGCGCAAAGCGCGTCAGCTCGATCAGCCGGCCGCGATCAGCCTGATCCATCCCGCAAACACCCCCGCCGCCCGGGTCTAATAGAAAGCGCGGCCGGGCTTGTCCAGCCTGGCGCTTGAGCGGTCGGCCGGCGAATGATAGAGGGCTGCGCCGACCTTCAGCAGACATCGCCGGGCGCGGCCGCCACGGCGTCGGGCGGTGCGGAGAACGTCCTGGAAGCGATTCGGATTGTTCATCTGATCACCGGGCTCGAGGCCGGCGGCGCGGAAAACATGCTGTTACGGCTGGTGACGGGCGGCGACCGCCGCCGTTTCTCTTCGGTCGTCGTCAGCTTGACGGCGGGTGGCATGGTGGCCGAGCGACTGCGCGCCGCCGGGATTCGCGTCGAGACGCTGGGCATGGCGCGTGGCCGCGCCGATCCTCGCGGCGCGGCGCGATTGCTGCGCCTGCTGCACCGATTGCGACCGCGATTGGTGCAGACCTGGCTTTATCACGCCGATCTGCTCGGCCTGGCGGTGCGGTTGTTGCGCCCTTCGCCGCCTCTGTTGTGGAACATCCGCTGCACCGAGGCGCTGTGCCCGCCCGGCCTCCCGCGCCTGTTGGCCTGCTGCTCGGGGTGGCCGGACGCGGTCGTCGTCAACTCGGTGGCCGGGCAGCGTTATCACCAGCGGCTCGGCTATCACCCATCCCGCTGGGCCTATATCCCGAACGGGTTCGACACCGCGCAGCTGCGGCCCGACGCCGGCGCCCGCGCGCGCCTGCGTCAGGCGCTTGGCATCGGCGAGGACACGGTCGTGATCGGCATGGCCGCGCGCTACCATCCGATGAAAGATCACGCAAATTTTTTGGCCGCCGCGGCCGCTCTGGCGGCGCGCCGCAAGGATGTGGTGTTTGTGCTGGCCGGCACCGGCGTCAGCGAAGACAACCCCGAGCTTGCCGCCGCGATCGCCGGCTTCAGCCTCGCGCCGCGCCTGCGGCTCTTGGGTGAGCGGCCCGACATCGCGTCGATCTATCCCGGCTTCGACATCGCCACGCTGTCGTCTGCCTATGGCGAAGGTTGCCCCAACGCCCTGGGGGAAGCCATGGCGTGCGGCGTGCCGTGCGTGGCGACCGACAGCGGCGACAGCGCCCTGCTGCTCGGCGATACGGGGGTTGTCGTACCACCGCGCGACCCCTTGGCGCTGGCCGCAGCCTGGGAGCGCCTTGCGGCCCTGTCGCCGGCCGCGCGCACGGCCGCCGGCAGGCGCGCCCGCGAGCGCATCGAACGCGATTACGCACTCGCCGCGATCATCGCCCGTTATGAAAAGCTATACGCCGAAATCGCGGCCGGCGGCTGACGCGGATCACGCCGCCGGTCACTCCAAGGCGGCGTCGGCGGCAACCCGTTTCAGCACATAATTGCGGCCATTGCGCCGCGCATCGCTGTTGTCGGACGCCGAAAAATAGACGTTCTGACCCCACAGCGAATAACGGCCGCCGCCCTGATGGCGGATATCGTCATGCACGGCACCCGGCGGACCCAATGGCCGGTCATCTTCATAGAGGCGGTAGCCCGAGGTCGAAAGTCCGGGCGGCAACCGCGCGATGTGGCAAAACCCGGTCTCCTTTTGCACGACTTCGAGCGGCCATTCCGGCCAGTCGCCGTAAGCAAGGCGCAGCCCGCCGGCCCCGCCTCCGTAATCGACCGCGGGCCGTCCGCGCAGGCTGTGCGGCGCAAAGGCGGCGATGCAGCCTTCGCAATTCGGCAATGGCAGCGGCCCCTCGGCGTCGCGCCGCAACGACGCGCGAACCGCGCGGTAATTGGCGCCGAACCAGGCCCGGGCGAAGGCCTCGGGCGAGGTGGCAAAACCGAGCGGCACATCCTGGGCCCTGCAGCAAGCGCTTATCTGGCCGTCGAGACCGATCTCGACATAGTGCAACGGAGCCGCGCAGATATGCACCGGGTCGGCGAGATGCATCCCCGGTTCCATCGGCGCCATCAGTGCCGTTACCAACCCGGCAAAGCGATGCTTGACCGGATCAGCAAACACGCGCCGCCGTGACGGCCGACCGGCCGAGATCGGGTTGCCGTCGAGGGTGATCTTCGGCGCCGAACGGCGCGTCCCGGCCCATCGGCGCAGCCGCTCTGCCAAGGCCGCGAGCTCGCCGGCGTCGGGTGCTTCCTCAAACGAATTCTGGATCGGGCTGTAGCGATGAAAGGCGATCTCGTCGACATCGTGGGCCTCGCCCCATTCGACGATCGACAGCGCATCGCCGAGGGTGCGCCGGGTCACCGTCGGATAAACGCCGACCGAGAGCGCGGCCGGATCGCGCCGCTGCAAAAACCGCTCGAGACCGGGTTCGGCCCGCGCCCACACACCCCCGCGGCGCACCTCGTCAAAGCGCGGACCGACCGCGTCGAGAGACAGCATCACCTGGCCGCGCTGCCGGCACAACAATTCGATGACCCGATCGGTGAATAGCGTGCCGTTGGTTTGAACCTTGATCTCGCAGCGATGTTCGGCGACCAACTCCAGCACGCGGTCAATTTCGGGATGCAGCAGCGGATCGCCCTGGCTGTTGAGCTCGACCTCCGCCACCACCGGAAACAGCGTCTGCGCCACCGCCTCGATCCGTCCGAGATCCATGTGCCGGCGGCGCACGCCGGTCTCGTCGAGGTATTTCTGGCTGCCGCAGATCTCGCAGCGCAGGTTGCACTTGTTGGTCAGGCCGAGATTGCAGAACAAGGGCGGCGGGATCTCGTCACCGCCTTGCGCGCGAAAATACGCCGCCTGCGGATGCAGGTCCCACAGCCCGGTCAATGAGTTGAGATGGGCCGCCTTCCAGGTCGGAAGGTCGAGCGAAAAATCGACCTCGTAGCAACGCCCGTTCGTGTTCGGATTGGAATTGTCGGTCGCCGAGAACCAGATGCGCCGGTTTTTATGGTCATAGAGCCCGCCTCCGGCGGTGCGGATCACCTCGTGCAAGGTGTTGGCCGCCAACAGCCGCACGCCGTCTTCATAGAGGCAGGTTGTCATCCCCTCACGCCACCCGCCGCTCTCGGCCGGCATGACCCAAGGGGCAATCGCGATCCAGGCGTGGCCGCCATCGGCTTCAAACGGCGGCCGCAAGCGCACACGCCCGGCTCGGGGCGCCCGCCGCAACAAGCCCAGGCTCATCATCGATCCCTCGCTGCGCGTGCCGCGGCTGCCGCCGGTTCGGTCCCGCCGGCCGCGCCGGAATGGGCGAGATCGTAAGCCGCGATCGTCTCGTCGATCATGCGCTTGAGCCCGAACCGTGCCTGCACAAAGCGCGGTCCGGCGCAGCGCGCCGAAGCGCGCATTTCGGGGTTGGCCAAGAGCCAATTCACCCGGTCGGCGAGGCGGGCCGGGTCGGCCGGATCGACGACCCAGCCGCTGACCCCGGGATCGAGGGCCTCGGCGACCCCACCCGCGGCGGTGGCGACCACCGGCGTGCCGGCCCATTGCGCCTCCAGCACGACGTTCGGCACTCCTTCCCCGTACGAGGTCAGCAAAAACACGTCAAAGGCGCGCATCGCCGGCAGCACTTCGGCCGTGATCCCGGGCATGATCAGCCGCTCGCCAATCCCCAGCCGGTTGGCGGCCTCTTTGATCTCCGCCGCGAGAATGCCGGATCCAAACATCACAAACCACGCTTCCGGGTTGGCGGCCAACACCCGTGCCGCCGTCTCGACCCACAACAGCGGGCGTTTTTCCGGGTAGAGCCGAAAGATGCCACCGACCAGCGGCGCCGCTGCCGGGATGCCGAGCCGCGTCCGCTGTTGCTGCGCCGCAGCGGTATCGACCGGGTCCAACTCGATCCCGTTATAGATGACCTTGATGCGATCGGGCGCCAGATTGAGCCATCGGCGATAGCTCTCGGCGCCGGCTTGGCTGTTGTTCAAAAACACGACATTGGGCAGCGCGCACAAGGCCTCGTAAATCGGATCCATATAGGGCTGGTAGAGGGCGAAATTTGTCGGGGCGAGGTTGCGGCCGGACAGCACGATCCGCGGCACGCCCGCCAAGGCGGCGGCGAGACCCGCCCGGGTATTGCTCCAGTCGAGCCAGGCATGCACGACCTCGGGCCGCGCCGCGATGAATTCCTCGTACAGATTGGCGACATCGACCAGAAGCCCTTCGGGGAGAGCGGCACCGCAGCGCACCAGAGCGGCCGGCCCGCGCACGCTCGCCCGGTCGGCCGCGCGCCGCGCGACCGCCCGCGCCTCGATCCCCGCCCCCCGCACCAGCGGCAGGTAGAAGTCATAGCGGGCCGGATGACCCGGGGTCAGCATGTCGCAGATCAGCCGCACACTTTCGACCCCCGGGCGATCCGCCAAGCCGCGGGCGGTATAGGCAACCTGCCGCTCGGCGCCGCCCGGCTGGAGATTGCCGCAGACGAGAACCACCCGCCCGCGAACAAACGCCGGCGGCCGTCGCTCGGCCGCGGCCGCGATCATCGCCGCTACCGGTTGCGCGTCAAGCCGCGGCGGCGCGGCGAGCATTTGCGGTTCGCGCGGGTGCAGCCGTGCCGACCATTGCTTGGCCCGGGACCACAACGCGGCGCGCGAACGCGCAATCCGTCCGACCGTGCCCAACGGCACATCGACCCAGCTGCGCCCGCAGCGCACCGTCAGGGTCAGCACCTGGCGGCGCACCGCCTCGCGCAGCATTGCCGGGGTAACCAGCCGCCACGATCCGATGAAATACACATGCAGCGCGTCGTCGGGCAGCGACCACGCCCCGGGTTCCCAATAACTGCCGAGATTGGCGTTGGGGATTTCCCGCCGCAGCGAGACCACCGTTTCCGGGCGATGCTTGCCGACAATACCGTTTACCACGGAGCGACCGGCGAGAGCAGCAATCTCGGGCACGGATAGCGGAAACGACGCCGCAACGCAGACCGGCGCTCGCCTGGCCCGCTGGGCATGGCGCAGCGCGGCGGCGATCAATTCTTCGGGCTTGGCATCGAGCCCAGCCGACAGCGTGTACCATACCCGCCCGGCCAGTCGCCGCGGCAGCCGAACCGCGTGGCGGACGATGATCTTGGGCGCCGGCCCAGCCATCGCCTTTAGGCGGCGAGCGCCGGAGGCTGCAGCGCCGCATCGGCGGGCTGATCGACCCACATCCGGAACCACAATTCCAACATCAATAGCGCCCACAAGCGGGTGTCGTGCTGGGCCGCGCCGCTGACATGTTCGCGCAACAACCGCTCGACATAGTCGCGGCGGAAAATCTGCCGCGCCGACGCGGTCGGCGACAGCAGCAGATCATAGGCCATTTCCCGCAACTCGCGGCGCAGCCAGTCGCCGACCGGACAGCCGAACCCCATTTTGCTGCGATAGAGGACCTCGCGCGGCAGAAACGGCGCCATCGCCTTTTTAAAGATCGCCTTGGTCTCGCCGCCGGCCATCTTGACGCTGTCGGGCAAACTCAGCGCCCATTCCATCAGCACATGGTCGAGCAGCGGGGCGCGCGTCTCGAGGGCATGCGCCATGCTCGCCACATCCACCTTGACCATCAGATCGTCGGGCAAATAGGTGTGGATATCGGCCCAATTGGCGCCGGCGACGAGGTTCGGCGCTTCGGCGAAATAGGCCTCGAGCTGGTCGAGCGCCGAGCCCTCGACATAGCCGGCCATCGCGTCGCCATAACCCTCGCGCTTTTGATGGTCCATGAAGAATGTGATCGTGAACGCATAGCGTTGGCTCGCGCGCGGGTCGGCGCTGTCCAACAGTCCGGCGATCGCGTTGAGCCGCCGCTCGTAGCGGCCCTTGAGCGGGCTCGGCATCCCCCGCAGCATCGCGGCGCCGGCTCGGCGAACGGCCCATGGCACACGGTCCACCCGCGACAGGCTGCGGCAGGCGGCATACCGGCCATAGCCAAGAAAGGCCTCGTCGCCGCCGTCGCCGCTCAGCACGACGGTGACCTTCTGCCGCGCCAATTGCGAGACATACCAGGTCGGCACCATCGACGGGTCGGCAAAGGGCTCGCCGTAATGCCAGACCAATCGCGGGATCACCGCTGCGGCATCGGGTTCGACAATGAATTCTTCATGGTCGGTGTCATAGCGCCGGGCGACCATGCGCGCATAACCCGTCTCATCAAAGGCGGCGTTGCGAAACCCGATCGAAAAGGTCTTGACCGGGTTGGCGCCGAGCCGCGACATCAGCGCCACGACCGCCGACGAATCAACCCCGCCCGACAGGAAGGCGCCGAGCGGCACGTCCGAGATCAGCCGCAACCGTACCGCCTCGGTCAGGCGCTCGACCAGTTCGCCGGCCAGGGCTTGCGGCGAGAGCGGCGGCTTTTGCTCGGTCGGGGGCGGCAGCCGCCAATAGCGCTCGACGGTCTGGGTCGGGCCGGCGGCGGCCTTGTCGGCCGTCAGCTGCAACCGATGCGCCGCCGGCAGCTTGCGCACGGCGGCAAAGGCGGTGCGCGGCGCCGGCACATATTGCAGGCTCAGATACTCGTCGATTGCCGCCAGATCGGCGGTCCGGTCAATCCCCGGCCAAGCCAGGATCGCCTTGATCTCGGAACCAAAAACCAGCGCGTCGTCGGTGCGACACCAATAGAGCGGCTTCTTACCAAACCGGTCGCGGATCAGCGACAATCGCCGCTCTTGCCGGTCCCACAGTGCGATCGCAAACATCCCGCGCAGCCGGTCGACGGCTTGCGGTCCCCACAGCGCAAACGCCTCGACCAAAACTTCGGTGTCCGAACGGCTGCGAAAGACGTGACCCTGCTGTTCAAGTTCCTGGCGCAGCTCCCGGTAATTGTAGATTTCGCCGTTGTAGCTGACCCACAACCGGCCGTCGGCGCTGCCCATCGGCTGGTGGCCGCCGGGCGAAAGGTCGAGAATCGACAGCCGCGCATGCGCCAGACCGCATGTCCCGTCGAACCAGATCCCCTCGTCATCGGGACCCCGATGACGGATCGTCGCAATCATCCGCCGCAGCCGCACATCCGGATCAAAATCGACGCCGCCCGCGCCGAGCCTGACAAAACCAGCGATGCCGCACACCGGCTGAGCCGCCGCCGTTTAGCGACCCGCGCCCCGGCCGCGGCGGGTTCGGCCGCGGCGCTGCGCTACGCTGCGCATGAGCCGGCACTCGGTCGCTGAAATCATTGCCTCGACCCCGTAATTATCGACAATCCGTTTGCGAGCATTGAGATTAACCGCGCCAATCTTTCGGATCGCTTGAAGACAGTCAAGGATCGCCGCCGCCAACATCTGTGGCGCGCGCGGCGGCACCACCCATCCGGTGTCGCCGACCACCGCGGCGCTGTCGCCGACCGCGGTGACGACGCAACACCGACCGCACGCCATCGCCTCACCGACGACATTCGGAAACCCCTCGCCAAACGCCGAGGGCAGACACAACAAATCGGCGGCCGCGTAAATCTCGGTGACCTCGCGACGCGCCTCGGCCCAGATCAGGCGCCCCGCAATGCCGAGCCGCGCCGCCATCTGGTGCAATTCGGCGACCGCCGCAGGCGGCCCGTCTCCGGCGATCAGCGCCACGAGATCGGGCGCGGTCCGGGCCGCGATGGCGATGGCCTGGAAAAATGTCGGGTGATCCTTCATCGGATCGAACCGGGCGACCATCGCGACCACCATCGCCGATCCCGGACAATGCAGCGCAGAACGGGCGGCGAGGCGCTGCGACCGGCTGGCCGGACGAAAATGCCCGGTGTCGATGCCGTTCGCGATCATCGCCACAGGGCGGGCGGCAAACCCGTCCCCGCGCAGAGCGGCCGCACCGGAGGCGGAATTGGCAATCACCAAATCCGGCAGCCGGCTCGCCAACCGCTCGAGACGCACCGCGGCGCGCGCGAGCGGGTCATAGCGGTTCAGCGCGAGCGGCGTGCCGCGCATGCCCCAGACCAGGGCGGCGCGTCGCCGGACCAGCGTGCAAAAAACCGCCGCGAGCAGGTTCGGCACCGGCAGAAAGCTGTAGACGACATCGGGCGCAAACACCGCCATCGACCGCAGCAGCCGCCCCAGAAACCGCGCCAAATCGTAACGGCCGCGCTTGCCGATCACGACGAGATCGGGATTGCGGGCCGCGAGCTCGGGGTCGAACGGTCCGGGGTAAAAGGCGACCAGCCGCACCCGATGGCCGCGGGCGGCGAGACCCTGGGCGAGTTGGCGCGCTTGCCGCTCGGCGCCCCCGAAGCCGAGCGCGCGGACGAGAAGCAAAATCCGCAACGGTTCCGGCAGACCGTGCGCCGAGAGGCTCACTCCCGCCCGCGACTCGGGGTGGACAGCGCGCCGTGGCGCTGATAACAGGCGGCTTGTTGGATTTGAACCAGAATTCGACCCTGACATGCCGCGGTCCGGTTTTGCGCGCGCGCTTGGGCAGAGGTGCAGCGCCCGCCTTTCTCTCTGAGCGCGCCCGAATGCCGGCTGTCAAGCGAACAGATGACGGCGGCGAGGATGATCCGAGACGGTGCGAGGCGGTAATCAGGCGGGGGCGGAATGTCGAGCCTTGTTGAAACCCACGCCGCGGAGGTGCGGCACGGTGCGCGGTTCGCGTTTGGCCGCAACTGGCAGCGCTTCTTGAACACGCTCAATCAAGAGCGGATCACGATCGCCGAGCAATCGCTCGCCGACTATCTCCAGCAGAAGCGGCTCGATGGCCTTTCGTTTCTCGATATCGGCTCGGGTAGCGGGCTGTTCAGCCTGGCGGCGCGGCGGCTCGGCGCCCGGGTCGTTTCATTCGACTACGATCCGCACTCGATCGCCTGCACCGCCGAACTCCGATGCCGCTATTTCCCCGATGATCGCGATTGGCTCGTGTTGCACGGCTCGGTCCTCGACCGCGATTTTCTCGCGCGCCTTCCCCCGGCCGACATCGTCTATTCCTGGGGGGTGCTGCACCATACCGGTGCGATGGCCACAGCCTTTGCCAATATCGAGCCGCTGGTGCCGGTCGGCGGCCGGCTGTTCATCGCGATCTACAACGATCTCGGACCGGTCACCGACCGCTGGTGGCGGGTCAAGCGGCGCTACAACCGGCTGCCGGTTGTGCTGCGCTGGCCCTACGCGCTCGGCATCATTGCCGCCGCCGAGGCGCGCAGCCTGTTGGGCCATCTTCGCCGCCGCGATCTCGCCGGCTATTTGCGGGCGTGGACCGATTACCAGCATCTCAGCGTCCGCGGCATGAGCCGCTGGCACGACTGGATCGACTGGATTGGCGGCTTTCCCTATGAGCGGGCGAGTGTCGAGACGATCGTCGACACCTTTGCCGCCAACGGCTTTCGCCTCGAAAAACTCGTCGACCGCGCCGCGGGCTATGGCTGCAACGAATTCGTTTTTCGCCGCGAGGCGGCGGCCGGGACCTGGATCGAACAGCCGGTGCCCAACAGCCAACTGTTGAGCCGGCGCTTTGGCATTGCCGCGCTCGGGCTCGCGCCCACGCCCGAGGGCGGCCTTGTCGGGCAGCTCGTCAATCCCTGGCCGAATGGTTCGGGCGCAGCTCCTCTGGTGTTGCACCGGGATCGGCTGCTCGGCGAGGCGGCGATCGAGCCGGCGGGCGGTGTCCGGATCGCGCCGCAAGTCGCCGCCCGGCTCCAGCCCGATCGCGGGGCGGTGCGGCTGGTGGCGGCGCGGGTCGAAGACCTGCCCGGTCCCTATGTCCATGTGCGCGGCCGCATGTGGCAGGCGGGCGCACCCCATCTGGCATCGCTCGCCGATGATGCGGCGGGGCCGGCGGAGCAGCGCTCGCCGGTCTTTGTGTTCGAGGATGACCGCCAACTGCCGTTGCCGCACAGCCTGCACGCCGAGATCGCACGGCGCGGCGCCGGCCGCTTTTCCCATTGGGGCGCGATGGTCTATTTCTCGACACGCGACGGCTCGGATCCCAACCGCAACCGCCGGCGCTATCGCCTCGTCTATCCGCCGCCGGCTCGGGGTGTGGACGATTTCGCCGGCACGGCGCAGGATCAGCGGTCAATGCCGGACGCAGCGAGGCTCTGAGCGACCGCTCAGCCGATCAAGTGGCGAATTGCTCCTTGAACACCCGCTCTTCGAGATTGGCGTCGTGATCGAACAGCAGGGTCATCGAAATGTCGCGCTTCTCGCCGATTTCGACACTGACGACATCGCGGGCTTCGGTGAAATCGGCGACCGCGCTCACCGGTCGCTTGTCGCTCTCGAGCACATCGATGCGCACATGCGCCTCGTGGCGCAGCAAGGCGCCGCGCCAGCGCCGCGGGCGGAACGCACTGATCGGCGTCAAGGCGAGGACGCCCGCGCCCAGTGGGATGATCGGCCCGTGCGCCGAAAGGTTGTAGGCGGTGCTGCCCACCGGTGTCGCGAGAAGAATGCCGTCGGCCATCAGCTCGTCGAGGCGCACCACCCCGTCGACGGTGATACGGAGCTTGGCTGCCTGCCGGCTCTCGCGCAGCAGCGAGACTTCGTTGAAAGCGAGCGCCCGATGTAGGCTGCCGTGCTGATTGCAGGCGGTCATCGCCAGCGGGTGCAACACCACCGGCTGCGCCGCGCTGAGCCGCTCAAACAATTTCTCGGGCCGATACGTGTTCATCAAGAACCCGACGCTGCCCCGGTGCATGCCGTAAATCGGCAGCCCTTGCGGCAGAAAACGATGCAAGGTCTCGAGCATGAACCCGTCGCCGCCGAGCGAGACGACGATTTCGGCCTCGGCCGGCGCCACGCACGGGTATAGGCGGTGCAGCTCCGCCAGAGCCTGCTGAGCCGGCTCGGTCTCGGCGGCGACAACCGTCAGGCGAGGAACAGCCGCACGCGGCCTGTCGGCGCTCACCCGCCGGTCACACTCATATGACGGGCGACCGCCGGACGGTTGTGGCGGCGATCGATGACGAAATCGTGGCCCTTGGGTTTTCGCGAGATCGCCTCGGCAATTGCCGCGACCAGCGCCTGATCGCCCTCCGACTGGCGCAGCGGCGTGCGCAGATCGGCGGCGTCCTCTTGTCCCAGGCACATATACAGCGTGCCGGTGCAGGTCAGCCGCACCCGGTTGCAACTCTCGCAGAAATTGTGGGTCAAGGGGGTGATAAAGCCGAGCCGGCACCCGGTCCCGCGCACGGTGACATAGCGCGCCGGGCCGCCGGTGCGATAATCGGTGTCGTCGAGCGTCCAGCGCCGCTCCACCCGGGCGCGCACCATCGACAAGGGCAGGTATTGTTCGAGGCGTGTCTCGCCCCCGATATCGCCCATCGGCATGACTTCGATGAAGACCAGATCAAAGCCCTGGGCGCCGCACCAGGCGATCAGATCGTCGAACTCGTCGTCGTTGACGCCGCGCAGCGCGACCGTGTTGATCTTGACCGCCAAGCCCGCGGCCTTGGCCGCGGCGAGCCCGTCGAGGACGACCTCGAGACGCCCGCGGCGGGTGATCTCGGTGAATTTCGCCGGATCGAGCGTGTCGAGCGACACATTGACCCGGCGCACACCGCACTCGCGCAGCTCGGCGGCATAGCGGGCAAGCTGGCTGCCATTGGTGGTCAGGGTCAGCTCGTCGAGCGCACCGCTTTCGAGATGACGGCCGAGCGAACGAAACAGCGTCATGATGCCGCGCCGCACCAGCGGCTCGCCGCCGGTCAGCCGCAATTTGCGGACGCCAAGCTGCACAAACGCGCTACACACCCGGTCGAGCTCTTCAAGCGTCAGCAATTCCGCCTTGGGCAGAAAAGTCATCTCTTCCGCCATGCAATAGACACAGCGGAAATCGCAGCGGTCGGTGACCGATACGCGCAGATAGGTGATCTTGCGTCCGAACGGGTCGATCATGCCGGGCTCAATAGCAGAAACCGTCAACCCTGGTTATCGAAAGATAGGTGCGGGCGAGCGAAATGTCGCCCCCTGCTCTTTTCATATCCCGACGGCGGCGCCGCCCCGGCGGCCAACGAGGAGGCTTGCGGCCGAGGCCGCGCGATCCGCCGCACGCCTCCGCCCCGCCGTCAAAGCCCGCCGTCACAGATAGGGCAACCGCTCATGAAGCGCGATCAGACCCGCATGGAACACCCCGTGTTGCGCCCGCTGTTGGGCGCTCTCGACAGCCCGTGGTTTGTTCCAGCCGCGTTTGTCCTCTATCTCGGCCTGCGCCTTTCCTTGCTGTTGTGCGTGCCGATCGCCCAGCACTCCGACGAGGCCTGGTATGTCGGCCGGGCGATCGACATCGCCGCCGGGCGAGGCTATTCCGAAGGCGGCATCCCGACCGCCTATTGGCCGGTCGGCTGGCCGGGGTTTCTCGGTCTTGTTTTCTGGGTCTCACATCCCTCGCCGTTTGTCGGCCAGCTGGTCAACCTCGCCTGTTCGGTGGCGATTTTCGGGCTGACGCTGCGCCTGGGAGCCCGCCTGTTCGGCGAGCCGCGGGTCGGTCGGCTGGCGGTCCTGATGCTGGCGCTTTATCCCAACCAGATCGCCTACGTGCCGATCCTCGGAACCGAAATGTTCTACGCCGCCTTGGTCTTGCTCGCCGTCGATCTGCTGGTCGGCGGCGGGATCGGGCGAGGAATGGCGGCCGGGTTGGTGTTTGGCGTGGCGTCGCTGACCAAGGCGCAAACCGTGCTGCTGCCGGCGTTTGTCTTTGCGCTGTGGTGGCTTGCGGCGCAGCCGCGCCCGGCCCTCGGCCGCAGTCTCGCGCGGGCCGGCCTCGTCTATCTTGCGATGGCGGCGGTGATCCTGCCGTGGACCGCGCGCAACTATCGCGAGCTCCACGCCTTTGTGCCGATCTCGACCAAT
>JAJPIH010000421.1 GCA_021324875.1 Alphaproteobacteria bacterium | reverse complement strand
GAACAGCGCCGCCTTGCCTTCCATGACCGGCTTGGCCGCCAAGGCGCCCAGATCGCCGAGACCGAGCACGGCGGTGCCGTTGGAAATCACCGCAACAAAATTGCCCTTCGAGGTGTAATCGAAGGCCGTGCTCGGCTCGCGCTCGATCTGCAGGCACGGAAACGCCACCCCCGGCGAATAGGCCAGCGACAGGTCGCGTTGGGTGGTGAGCGGTTTGGTCGGCGCGATCGCCAATTTGCCGGGTCGGCCGCTCGAATGAAACGTCAGGGCTTCGTCTTCGGTCGCGCGAATTGTGCCGGTGTCCATGCGTCGTGCCGCTCCTCGCCTTTGGCGCCCCGGTGGACCGTGGTCCTCGACCGGAATTGTGGTTCAAGTCTAAAGGCCGCTTTAAGCGGCGTCAAAAGCCGGCCTCCGATACCGCCCGATGACCGGCCCGATGACCCACCGGGATGCTTGAATTCGCCGCACCGATCGCCGTTACTAGCGGGATGCAGAGGCGGCGTGCGTGCGATCCCGACCCGGGTCACTTTTCGCCTCGGCCGCGACCCGAGGGGTCGAGGTCGAGGGGCCCCGCCGGTGTTCTACACGGCCGGGCGAGGGTTCACTCGGGGCGATGCTGAGCGAATTCGGTGAAGAACGGCAGCGCCGGCTAGTCCTCGATTATTTCGGCGGCGACGCACGGCTGCGCCTGTTGCGGCGGACGCCTACCTTCGGCTCGCCGGTGTTTGTCGTCGATTTCGACCGCGGCGCACGCCATTATCGCACATTGGGCTCGTTTGGCAGCAGCATCCAGGTTACCGAGCAGTCGAGCATGGACCTGCTTTACCCGGCCCGCCTGGTCTTTCATTACGAGCGGCTGATGTCGCTTGCCTTTGCGATGAGCCGACAGGCGGTGACCGCGCTGCTGTTGGGCGTCGGCGGAGCTGCGATGTGGCGCTTCATGCGCGCCTACCTGCCCGATTGCGCGCCGACTTTGGTCGACGCCGACGAGGTCATACCAGCCATCGCGCGGCGCTGGTTCTATCTGACCGATCCCGTGATCCTCGAGCCGGCCCAGCAATATGTCGCCACGACTCCAAGACGCTTCGACGTTGTGCTGGTCGATCTTTACAATTCCGCGGGGCCGGCGGAAAGCGACGTGCGGTTCTGGGGGCGCTGTCTCGATCTGCTCAACCCGGGCGGTTGCCTGGCCAACAACTGGGCCGATTTCTCGGTCAACCCGGCAGTTCGGCCGATGGCGGACGCGCTCGACCGCGTGGCGCAGGCGCGCGGATTGGCGCCTATTTATGTCACCAAGCGCGGCTTTCGCGACAACCTTGTCCAATACGTCCCGACCGCGCCCGGCGTCGTTGCCGAGGCGATGGCCGACATCCATGAGCGTTTTATACGCGAGCGGCGCCCGCCCGACCGCGGCCGCGGCATCCTCGAAAACTGTATCATCGCGACCCGCTTTCCGATCGAATAGCGCCCGCAACCGCTCGAAACTCCCCCAACGAGGGGTATTGTAGGCCGGCCAAACACCCACGCTCCTCGCGGCGAGGGCTTCGAGTGCCCGGGTTGGGCTGCCGTCCGACGGGGCTCGAAGGCGAGGCTGAGCCCCTCGCGTGGGAATGCGCGCCGGAGCCGGGCGGCGGGGGGTTGAGCACATCCGCGCCCGCGTTCATGATGCGGCAACTTTGCCTTGGCCAAAAGCACAAGCTGGAAGCTATCCCGCAACTGAAAGGATCCCGTTATGCCCAGCATCGACCATCACGGCGCCCACCTCTATTACGAGGAACATGGGAGCGGTTTTCCAATCCTGACCTTCGCTCCGGCCGGGTTGCGCTCGGTGATCGCGGTGTGGGGCCAGCCGATGGCGCCGATCAACCCGATTGCCGAATTTGCCGACAAATACCGGGTGATCGTGATGGATCAGCGCAACGCCGGCGGCCAATCGCGCGCGCCGATCACCGCGCAGGACGGCTGGGACGATTATACCGCCGATCACCTCGCCGTGCTCGACCATCTGCGCATCGACAAATGCCATCTGTATGGGCAATGCATCGGCGGTACGTTCATCATGAACATGCTCAAGCACCATCCCGAGCGCGTGCAGGCGGCCGTACTGGCCCAGCCGATCGGCCGGGTGGGACCGTTCAAGCCCGAGTGGAACGCCAATTTCAAAGGCTGGACCGAGACCCTGAGCAACCGGCCCGAGGCCACCCCCCAAGTGCTCGATGCGTTTTACCGCAACCTCTACGCGCCGGGCTTTGTCTATTGCTGCGACCGCGAATTTGCCAAGACGGTAAAAACCCCGTGCCTGGTGCTGGCCGGCAATGACGAGGCCCATCCCTGGGCGATCTCGGAAGAGCTGTCAAAGCTCGTCCCGGGCTGCGAATTCATCGCCGAATGGAAGACCGAACCGGCACTGACCACAGCCAAGGCCAAGGTCAAGGAATTTCTCGCCAGGCACACCCCGGCGCGCAGCTAGCCGCGGCAGCCTCATTCTCGCCCGCACCCTCCGCGGCCGACGGGGAGGCTTTGATCCTCAGGGGAGGAAAACGAGACATGCCGGCACCCTTTAAAACCCATCGCGCCCAACTGAAAGCGATCCTCAAGGCCTGGGGCATGACCGAGGACAATGCCGAGACCACCGCCGACATTCTCGGCTGGGCCGATCTGCATGGCGTCGACAGCCACGGCATTTCGATGATCCCCGGTTATGACCGGCTGCGCCGCTCGGGCCGCGCCAACATGCAGGCGCGTCCGCGCATCATCAAGGAAAGCGCAGTCTCGGCGCTGATCGACGGCGATGGCGGGCTCGGCCATGTGCCGGCCAAGTTCGCCATGCAGGTTGCGATCGACAAGGCCAAGCAATCGGGGATCGCGATCACCGCGGTCAAGAACTCGGCGCATTTTGGCGCCACCGGCTATTACACCTTGATGGCCGCCCGCGAAGGGCTGATCGGCATGGCCTGCACCAGCAATTCGCTGGCGCAGGTGGCGCCGACCTTTGGCAAGGAGGCCAAACTCGGCACCGACCCGTGGTCATTCGCCGCCCCGAGCGACGACCCTGACCGGCCATTTCTGCTCGACATGGCGACGACAACCGTCGCCGCCGGCCGCATCCGCAATAAGGACAATGAAGGCCTGCCCTGTCCGCCGGGCTGGGTCCTCGACAAGGAGGGACGGCCCAGCACCGACCCGCGCGAAGCCCGTGACAAGGGCGGGTTTCTGACCTCTCTGGGCGGCTCGCCGGAAGGCTCGAGCTACAAAGGCTATGGGCTGGCGGTCATGGTCAACATCTTGGCCTCGTGCTTGTCCGGATCGACCCTGGATACCGACCCCTTGGCCGGCAAAAAGCCGCAGGGCAACGACATCGGCCATTGCTTTATCGCGATCGATCCCGGCTTGTTCCGCGATCCAGGGGATTTCACCGCCGATGTGACGCGGCTGTGCGACGATCTGCGGGCGACAACGCCGATGGACCCGGCCCAACCGGTCATAGTTGCCGGCGACCCGCAGTGGCGCTACCGCGAACAGCGGCTCAAGGAGGGAATTCCGGTCGGAGCCGGCCTGTTGAACCAGATCCGCCAGGTGGCGCAGGCCTGCGCCGCGCCCTGGCTGCTGGATTGAGGGGGCGGACATGACCGAGCCACATGGACCATTGCACGGGGTCAAGGTCGTCGCCTGCTCAACCGCCCAGGCCGGTACCGTCCCCTATATGCTGATGGCCGATCTGGGCGCCGAAGTCATCAAGATCGAAGCGCCGCGAAACGGCGACCCGTCGCGCGGTTCGACCGTGTTGCCGGGGTTGCACTCGACCTATTTCGAGACCAATAACCGCGGCGTCAAAAGCCTGACCCTCGATTTGAAAACCGCCGAAGGGCGCGAGATCCTCTATCGGCTCGTCGCCAAAGCCGACATTTCCGGCCAGAATTTCCGCCCCGGTGCGGCGGAAAGAAGCGGTTTCGGCTACGAGGATTTGCGGCGCGTCAATCCGCGCCTCGTTTATGTCTCGGTCTCGGGTTACGGCCCAAAGGGCCCGCACGCGCGACTGCCCGGTACGGATTCGATGGCCCAGGCGCTGGGCGGCATCGCCGAGGCCTATTCGACGCCGGGCCAGCCGCTGAAAACCGGCATCGTCTCGGTCGCCGCCGAGACCTGCGCGATCCTCGCTTTTGGCGGGGCGCTGGCGGCCCTTACTTACGCCCGCGCCACCGGGATCGGGCAAAAGGTCGATTGCTCATTGCTCGGCGGCCAGATCCGGCTGATGGGCTGGACGCTGACCACGGCGATGTGGCGCAACCGCGATCCGGTCACCGGCCAGGCGCGCGTCACCGGCACGCGCGAGCGCCCGGGGCTCTCCGCCAGCTTCACCGACCAGAGCGGCAAGCCGTTCGTGTTCCAGCTCAACGGCGCGCGCAAATGGCGCGAGGCGATGACCGCACTCGGCTTTTACGAGGCGCTGGAAGATGCCGGCTTTGGCGATCTCGGCGTGATTATCGGCGCCGACGACCGGCGCGCGGCGCTGCTGCGCCTGCTCGACGAACTATTCGCGACCGGGTCGCGCGACAAATGGGTCGAAACGTTGCGCGCCGCCGACATTGTCGCCGCGCCGATCAACACGCTCCTGGAAGCGTCGAACGACCCCGATGTGCTGGCCAACGGCTATGTCACCGAGGTCGATTACCCCGAATACGGCAAGCGGCTCAAGGTCCACGGCTCGCCCTGGCAGTTCTCGGAGACCCCGGCCAGGATCGGCGTCGCGCCCAAGCTCGGCGCCGACAATGACGCGATCCTCGCCGATCTCGGCTTCAGCCAGGCTGCAATCGCCGATTTGCGCGAGCGCGGGATCGTCTGAAGCGCGGTGCGCCACGACCCGCGGCAGTGCAGAGCGGCGCCGGACCGGTGGGCGCCGCTCCCGGGCCGGTCAACGCTTCGAATATTGCGGCCGGCGGCGGGCCTTATGGCGACCGTATTTCTTGCGCTCGACGACGCGGCTGTCGCGGGTCAGAAAGCCTTGGCTCTTGAGGATCGGGCGCAGCCCCGGTTCGTAGAAGGTCAGCGCCCGGGCGATGCCGTGACGCACCGCTCCGGCCTGTCCCGACAGACCGCCACCGACCACCGTGCACATCACGTCAAACTGGCCGAGACGGTTGGTCGTCACAAACGGCTGATTGATGATCATGCGCAACACCGGGCGCGCGAAATAGGTCGGGCTGTCGCGGCCATTGACCCGGATCGCTCCGTTGCCCGGCTTGATCCACACCCGCGCCACCGCATTCTTGCGCTTTCCGGTCGCGTAGGCGCGGCCGAATTCATCGAGCTTGGGCTGGACATCGGTCGGCACGGCGGCAACCGGCGCCGACGGGGGCTGCGCCGGCGTGCGCTGTGCTGCCTGCATCGCCTGGCGCAGGCTGGCCAAGCCCTGAAAGGTTTGCGGGCGCTGACCGGCCGGCGGGTTGCCCGGCCGTTCGCTCTCTGCCATGGCCTATGCCCTCACATTTTTGCGGTTCATCGCCCCGACATCGAGCCGGACCGGTTGCTGCGCCTGATGGGGATGGTCGGGCCCGGCGAAGACCCGCAGATTCTTCAAGACCCGTCGGCCGAGCGGTCCGCGCGGAAGCATGCGCTCGACCGCCTTTTCGATGACGCGCTCGGGATGGCGCCCGGCCAGAATGGCCCCCTTGCTGCGGCCCTTGATGCCGCCCGGATAACCGGTGTGCCAGTAAAATATGTCGTCATCGCGCTTGTTGCCGGTCAACTGCACTTTTTCGGCGTTCACGACGATGATGTTGTCGCCGCAATCCATATGCGGCGTGTAGGACGGCTTGTGCTTGCCGCGCAGCCGGGTCGCGAGCAGCGCAGCAAGCCGCCCCAAGACGAGGCCGTCGGCATCGACCAGCAGCCATTTTTTATCGATGTCCGAGGGTTTGGCGGAAAAGGTCTTCATCACTCCCGACCGACAGCACCGGCCGCGGGACCGGCCCGCCCGGCAAAGCCGCCGATGTAGGCGATCGCCCGCCCGAGGTCAAGCGCGGCATCGGGGTACGGGTAATTTGCCGATCCGCACGGTCGCTCAGATATGGCCGCGGCCCCAGGCGATAAAGCCGTCGTTTTTGAAGCCGGGTTTGCCATAAGCGAGCGGGGTTCCGGCCAACGTCTCGACGCGGCCGCCGGCGGCCTCGAGGATCGCCTGCCCGGCGGCGGTGTCCCATTCCATGGTCGTGCCGAAGCGCGGGTAAAGGTCGGCTTCGCCCGCCGCGATCAGGCCGAATTTGAGGGCGCTGCCGCATTGGCGGCGCTCCAGCACCGGATAATGTTGCAAAAATTCGCCGATGCGACGGCTGTTTTCGTGCGAGCGGCTGTGAACGACAACCAGCCCGTCGGGTGAGGCCAGGCGCGCCTGGATCGGCTCGACTGCGCGGCCCCGCCATTGCCGCGTCGCGGTTCCCGGACCGTGGGCGGTGTAGGTCACGCCGACCGCCGGCCCGTGCAGCACGCCAAGCACCGGCCGCCCCTCTTCGACCAGGCCGATGCAGATCGAAAATTCGCCATTTTTGGCGACAAATTCGCGCGTACCGTCGAGCGGATCGACAACCCAAAACCGCTCGGCCGAAGGCGGTAGCCCCTCTGCGTCGACCAGCTCTTCGGAGACGATCGCCATATCGGGCGCCGCCGCCTTGAGGATCTCGATGATGATCCGTTCGGCGGCGAGATCAGCCTCGGTCACCGGCGTCTTGTCGAGCTTTTGCCGGACATCGAAGGCTTCCGCATAGACCGCCATGACCGCCTCGCCGGCGGCGAGTGCGGCGCGCCGCGCGGCCGCCAGCAGCCGCTCGTGCCGGGCGCTCATGCCGCCTGCCGCGCCGCAGCGCTGCGGATCACCTGCCACAGGCGCTGCGGCGTGACCGGCATGTCAATATGGTCGATACCGAGCGGCGCCAATGCGTCGACAACGGCGTTAACCAGCGCCGGCGGCGCGCCGATCGCCCCCGCTTCGCCGGCGCCCTTGATGCCGAGGGGATTGGTCCGGCACGGGACGACATTATAGGCGAACTCGATCGGCGGCAGGTCGTCGGCGCGCGGCAGGCAGTAATCGGTCAAAGACCCGGTCATGAGTTGCCCTGTTGCGGGATCGAAGATGGTGTGTTCGAGCATCGCCTGTCCGACGCCTTGCGCGACCCCGCCCTGAACCTGGCCGCGCAGCAATAGCGGGTTCACGACCGTGCCGAAATCGTCGACGACGACATAGCGCAGGATATCAATATGGCCGGTATCGGGGTCGATCTCGACCTCGCAGACATGGCAGCCATTGGGAAAGGTCGGCGAAGGCGGTGTGAAATGCCCGGTATCGGCAAAACCGGGTTCGACGCCCTCAGGAAGTTGCGCCGGATTGAACGCGGCGCGCACCACCGCTTCGAGGCCGATCTCGCGGTCGGTGCCGGAGATGCGAAAGACGCCATCGGCAAAGGCGACGTCGGCTTCGGCCGCTTCGAGCAGATGCGCGGCGATGCGCCGGCCTTTGGCGATCAGCTTTTCCGCCGCAGCGGCGAGCGACGCCCCGCCGACCGGCAGCGAGCGCGAGCCGCCGGTACCGCGGCCAAAGGCAATCGCCGCGGTATCGCCCTGCTGCACGCGAATCTTGTCGAGCGGCAGGCCAAACCGCTCGGCGGCGAGCTGCGCATAAGCGGTGTGGTGGCCTTGCCCGGAAGACTGGGTGCCCATCATGATCGTCAGGGTGCCGCTCGGTTCAAAGCGCAATTCGGCAAATTCATCGGGGGGAAAACCCGATTGCTCGATATAGACCGCGTGGCCGATGCCGCGATAGCGGCCGCGGCGGGCAGATGCGGCGCGGCGCGCGGCGAAGCCGGCAGCATCGGCGGCAACGAGCGCATCCTCAAGGTTGCGGGCGAAATCGCCGCTGTCATAGACGAGGCCGAGAGGGGTGGGGTAGGGCATCGCCTCGGGCCGGATGAAATTGCGCCGGCGCAATTCCTGCGGCGCCACATTGAGCCGGCGGGCGGCGAAATCGATCAGCCTTTCGAGCGCATAGGCAGCCTCCGGGCGACCGGCGCCGCGGTAGGCATCGACCGGCACGGTGTGGGTGTACACCCCCTTGACCGCGACCGCGATCGCCGGAATCGCATAGACGCCGCTATACATGACCGCACCCGAGGCGGTCGGGATTTCCGGCGCGAAATTCGACAGATAAGCACCCATATTCGCAATATTGGTGACGGCAAGCCCGACAAAGCGCAGCCCGTCGTCGAGCCCCAATTCGAGCCGGGTTACGTTGTCGCGGCCCTGGGTGTCGGTCATGAATGCGTCCGAGCGATCCGGCGTCCATTTAATCGGCCGGCCGAGCTTTTTCGCCGCCCACAACACCAGCACATGCTCGGGATACAAGAACAGCTTCATGCCAAACCCGCCGCCGACATCGCGGGTGATAACGCGGATGCGGTTTTCCGGAACCTTGAAAATGTTTTCGGCGAGCAGGCTGCGCAGGAAATGCGAGCCCTGAGTGGAACTCCACAAGGTGAGGCTGTCCTCGCCGGGATCGTAAAGACCGATCGCCCCGCGCGGCTCCATCGAATTGACGACGACGCGGCTGTTGACGAGCTCGAGGGAGATGCGATGACGGGCGTTGGCGAGCGCCCGCTCGACGGCGGCGCCGTCGCCGACCATCCAATCAAAGGCGAGGTTGTCCGGCACCTCGTCCCACACCGCGGGCTGACCGGGATCGAGCGCGCGAGCGGTCTCGACCACTGCCGGCAGAGCTTCATAATCGACCGCGATCAGCTCCGCGGCGTCACGCGCCGCAGCCAGCGTCTCGGCGACCACCATCGCCACCGTGTCGCCGACATGGCGCACCCGGTCGGCGACGATCGCCGGGCGCGGCGGCAGAAAGGCGGGCGAGCCGTCGCGGTTGGTGACCGGGCTCATGCACGGGATCGGCCCGATCTTGTCACGCGCCAGATCGGCCCCGGTCAGCACCGCCAGCACCCCCGGAGCCCGGGTTGCGGCAGTCGTGTCGATTGCGCGAATGCGGGCATGTGCGTGCGGCGAGCGCAGCATGAACGCGTAGGCCTGCCGCGGCAGCGCCAGATCGTCGACATAGCGGCCGTGCCCGGTCAAAAATCGCCGATCCTCAACGCGGCGCACGGGCTGGCCGATTCCGTATCGATTCATACGACGCGACCTCCGATGGGAGGGATATCGGCCGTCGCGCCGATTTTGCCATAGCGCGCCTGCAAGCTTGGGCGCCAAACGTCGATCGACCTCGTTGAGACCGGCGACGCTCCCCCTCGCGCTTAATCTTACACGGCGGCCCGGTTGCGGCCCTGCAACGTGACCGAGGCTGGGGGACGGAAGCCATCGAGGGGCGCGGTGAACGGCCGTAGCCGGCCGCGCCGGCCGCGCTAGGCCATCGTCAGCACCATGCGGAAACGCGCCTCACCGCTCATCATGCGCGCATAGGCCTCGGCGGCGCGGGCCAGCGGCATTGTCTCGATCATCGGCCGCACGCCCGACAGCAGGCTGAAGCCGAGGGTATCCTCCGAATCGATCGCCGCGCCGGAGGCGTGCCCGACGATGCTGCGGCTGGCGCCGATCAACTGCACCGACGAGACCTGGAGCGGTTCGGCATCGACGCCGATCGCGATCAGCCGGCCGCGCACTGCGAGCCCACCGATGACCGGCGTCATCGCCTTGGCGCTGGCGACGGTAGCCAGCACGGCCCTTGCGCCCCCGAGCCGGTTGAGGGCCGCCGCCACGTCTTCCCTTGCACTATCGATGAAGTGATGCGCCCCGAGCGTGCGGGAGAGCACCTCCTTGTCGGCGCCGCGGGCGATCGCGACGGTGCGGAAGCCGAGCTTGTTGGCGAACTGCACCCCGAGATGGCCAAGACCGCCGCCCCCGAGAATGGCAACGACATCGCCCGGCAGGGCGCCGCTGTGGCGCAGCGCATTGAAGGTCGTCACCCCGGCGCAGAGCAGCGGCGCGGCTTCGGCTGCGGCAAATTCGTCGGGGATGGCAGCCAGCGCGTTGACCGG
>JAJPIH010000339.1 GCA_021324875.1 Alphaproteobacteria bacterium | reverse complement strand
CCCTGTTCGGCTTCTCCTCCGAGAACTGGAAGCGCTCGGCCGGCGAGGTCGACGATTTGATGGCGCTGTTGCGCCACTATTTGCGCGCCGAAATCGCCGAATTGCACCGCAACCGCATTCGCCTCAGGGTGATCGGCCAGCGCGACCGGCTGGCGCCCGATATCGTGCAACTGATTGAACGCGCCGAACGGCTGACCCGCGGCAACAACGCGATCACGCTGACGATGGCGCTCTCCTATGGCGGCCGCGCCGAAATCGTGGCCGCGGCGCGGGCCCTCGCGGCGCGCGCGGCAGCCGGCGCGCTGGCGGTCGAGACCATCGACGAGGCGGCGTTTGCCGGCCAGCTGTTTACCGCCGATCTGCCCGACCCCGACCTGTTGATCCGGACCAGCGGCGAACAGCGCATCAGCAATTTTCTGCTGTGGCAGTGCGCCTATGCCGAGCTGGTCTTCACCCCGACCTTGTGGCCCGATTTCGGCAAGAGCGATCTCGAACGGGCAATCGCCGAATATTCCGCGCGCGAGCGCCGCTACGGGGCGCGCGTTGGCTCGCGTTGAGCAGGGCGGTCTGCGCCAGCGGATGATCTCGGCGCTGGTGCTGGCGCCGCTGCCGTTGCTCGCGATCTGGTTGGGCGGGCCATGGCTGGTGCTGTTGACGGCGCTGGTCGGCGCGGTGATGGCCTGGGAATGGGGTCGGCTGTGCCGGGGCGTGTCCCGGCGGCGCTTCGCGCCGGGCGCGGTCGAGGCGCTGGTCCTTGCCGTCGTTCTCGCCGCGATTGCCGTTGCCGCGGCGGCCGCGATGCCGACCGCGTTCATCGTTGCAGCAGCCGGCGCCGGCCTCGTTTATGCGGCGGCGCGGCAGCGGCCCGGCGGCCAAGCGCTGTGGACCGCGCTTGGCACGCTGTGGGTGACGCTGCCCTGCCTTTGCTTTTTATGGCTGGCACAGAGCCAGGCCGGGGGGCGGGCGCTGCTGATATGGCTGTTGGCGGTGGTCTGGGCGACCGATATCGGCGCCTATGCCGCCGGCCGCAGCATCGGCGGTCCACGGCTGGCGCCGCGGCTGAGCCCGCGCAAAACCTGGGCGGGGCTCGCCGGCGGCGTGCTCAGCGCCGCCCTCGCCGGCGGCGCCGCGGCGCTGCTGCTCGCGGTGCCGGCGCCGCTCCTGCTGGTCGCGCTCAGCGCCGGTCTTGCGATCGTCGCGCAATTGGGCGATCTTGCCGAGTCGCTGGCGAAGCGCAGGTTCGGCGTGAAGGATTCGAGCGGCCTCATTCCCGGACATGGCGGGGTTCTCGATCGTCTCGACGGTCTGCTCGCGGTTGTCCCGGCGGTGGCGCTGCTGACCCTGGCAAGCGGCCGCGGCGTGCTCGCATGGCATTAAAACAGCCCACTGGCGCCCCGAGCCGCCGGCGCCAAGTTCGGGGGTGACGGGATGCGAAGCGTCACGATTCTCGGTTCAACCGGGTCGATCGGTCGCAACACCGTCGATCTGTTGCAGCGCAATCCCGGCGCGTTCCGGGTCGAGGCGCTGACCGCCAACCGCAATCCCGGGCTTTTGGCCGAACAGGCGCGGGCGCTCGGCGCCCGCTTTGCCGCAATCGGCGAGCCCGAACATTATCCGGCCTTGAAAGACGCGCTCGGCGTCACCGGCATTGAGGCCGCCTGCGGCGCGCAATCGCTGATCGAGGCGGCGAGCCGGCCCGCCGATTGGGTCATGGCGGGCATTGTCGGGGCGGCCGGCCTCGCGCAGACTTTGGCCGCGATTCGGCGCGGCGTCATCGTCGCCTTCGCCAACAAGGAAGTGCTGGTCTGCGCCGGCAGTCTGGTCATGGACGAGGTGGCGCGGCATGGCGCCACGCTGTTGCCGGTCGACAGCGAACATAACGCCATCTGGCAGTGTTTCGACCGCGACCGGGCCGAGGCCATCGACCGCATCATCCTGACCGCGAGCGGCGGTCCGTTCCGCCAGCGCAGCCTCGAGGAAATGCGGCGCGTGACCCCGGCCGAGGCGATCGCCCACCCCAATTGGCGCATGGGCGCCAAGATCTCGGTCGATTCCGCGACGATGATGAACAAGGGCCTCGAATTGATCGAGGCCCATCATCTGTTCCAACTCCCGGCCGAGCGCGTCGACATCGTGGTGCATGCGCAATCGATCGTGCATGGCGCGGTGGTCTATCGCGACGGTTCGGTCTTGGCCCAGCTCGGTTCGCCCGATATGCGCACCCCGATCGCCTATGCGCTGGCCTGGCCCGACCGCATCTCGGCCCCGACCAAGCGGCTTGATCTTGCCGCGATCGGCAAGCTGACCTTTGAACCGCCCGACGAAACCCGGTTTCCGGCGCTGCGGGTGGCGCGCGAGGCGCTGGCCCGCGGCGGCGGCGCCCCGACCGTGCTGAACGCGGCCAACGAGACGGCGGTGCACGCCTTTCTCGAAGGGCGGATCGGGTTTCTCGAGATCGTCGAAACGGTGGAGGCGACGCTGGCGGCAACCCCGGCTGACCGACTCCAATCGCTGACCGATGTTTACGAGTATGATCGGGCGGCCAGAGAGGCGGCGACGCGGCTGACCCGCCGCAACGCTTCGGCGCGCGCGACCGGCCTGGCAGTGGATTTGCGATGATCGCGTTTGTGCATCACGGGCTCGACTACATCGTCCCGTTTCTGTTTGTTTTAACCGTGCTCGTGTTCGTCCACGAGTTCGGCCATTTCTTTGTGGCGCGCCGCAACGGCGTGCGCGTCGAGGTGTTTTCGATCGGGTTCGGGCCGGAATTGTTCGGCTGGAACGACCGCACCGGCACGCGCTGCAAATTCAGCGCCATTCCGCTCGGCGGTTACGTCAAAATGTTCGGCGACAGCGATCCGAGTTCGGCGCCGCGGAGCACGGGCCTCGGGCAGCTGACCCCGGCCGAGCGCGAGGTCTCGTTTCATTACAAGCGACTGGGCCAGCGCGCGGCGATCGTGGCGGCGGGCCCGGCGGCGAATTTTGCGTTCGCCGTGGTCGTCCTGGCGCTGCTGTTCATGACCTTCGGCCAGCCCTTCACCCCGGCCGAAGTCGGCCAGGTTCAGGCCGGCAGCGCGGCCGCGCGGGCCGGGATCAAACCCGGCGATGTGATCCTTCGCATCAACGGCTCGACGGTGCGCAGTTTCGAAGACATCCAACAGGATGTCCGGCTCAATCCCGGCGTGCCGATGACCATCGTCGTCAAACGCGACGGCCGCGACGTGACCATTCATGCAACCCCGACCCGGTCGGAACTGGTTGACCGGTTCGGCAACCGCTACGAGATCGGTCTGCTCGGGATTGCCCACAAAGGCGTCGATTACGTGCGGCGCGATCCGCTGACCGCGATCGTGCAGGCCGGCGAGCAAACCTGGAGCCTCTCGGCCTCCACGCTGCAGGCGATGTGGCAGATCGCGATCGGAACCCGCGGAACCGATGAACTCGGCGGGCCGCTGCGCATCGCGCAAATGTCGGGGGACGTCGCGCAGGGCGGGATCGTCGCGGTCATCTGGTTCATGGCGGTTCTGTCGGTCAATCTGGGATTGATCAACCTGTTCCCGGTTCCGGTGCTCGACGGCGGCCACCTGTTGTTTTATGCAGCCGAAGCCTTGCGCGGACGGCCGCTCGGGCAGCGCGCGCAGGAATACGGCTTTCGCATCGGGCTGGCTTTGGTGCTGACGCTGATGGTGTTTGCGACCTGGAACGATCTTGTCCACCTGCGGATCGTCGAGTTCGTCAAGGGGCTCGTGACCTGACGCGCGCATAGTTTTCGGGGGAAGCTGGGGTACGTGTCGGGGGTGGGGGGTTTTTTGTCTTTTGTTAAGGGGAAGTTTGGGCGGTGGGCGGTGTCTTGCCTGCTCGCGGTGGCGACGGCCACCGCCCCGCAGAGACTGCCGGCGCAGACCGCCGGCGGTGCCGCTTCGCCGCCGACCGGCCCGGCGCCGCCGCCGCAGACCGCCCCGGCGCCCAATTTTGAGAGCGGCTTTATGCCGCCACCGGCCGGCGGAGCCGGGCAGGCGCCCGCCGCCGGAGCCGGTACCGGAGCGGCGCCGCCCGCATCTTCACCGCCATCCCAGCTCGAAAGCGGACTGGCTCCGCCCAAAAAATCCGGGCCGGCCGCGGCGCCAATAACACCCGCCGCCGGCGCCGCGTCGCCGCCAGCGGCCGCACCCGCACCCAATTACGAAAGCGGGCTGGTTCCGCCCGCCCCGCCGCCGGCGGCGCCGCCGGTGGCCGGCCAAGCCCCGGCCCCTGAGCTCAAAAGCGGGTTGCCGCCGATCGCGCCGCCGCCCAGCGCGCCCGCGACCGCGGGCCCGCCCGGGCCGCCCGGCGTCGCGCCACCGCCAACAGCGGGTCTGCCGGCGCCGGTGCGCCGCCCGCCGCGTGCGGCGCCGCACCCGGCGGCCGCCCGCGCCGGGGCGCCGGGCGCCGGACCGGGCGCTCCGGGATTTCCCAACGCAGCCATCCCGGGACTGGCGGTGCCGTCGATGGGCGGCGGCGTCGTCGCCGCCATTCGCGTCGAGGGCACCCAGCGGATCGAGCCCGACACGGTGCGCTCCTACCTGCAAATCCAGCCCGGTGAGCCGTGGGACGAGGAAAAGCTCGACGCGTCGCTGAAAGCGCTGTTTGCCACCCGGCTGTTCGCCGATGTCAATTTGAGCCGGGTCGGCAACGTTCTTGTCGTCAAGGTCGTCGAAAACCCGATCATCAACCGCATTGCCTTCGAGGGTAACCACAAGCTCGACGACAAGGAGCTCACCGCCGAGATCCAGGAGCGGCCGCGTCTGGTCTATACCCGCGCGCGGGTTCAAGCCGATGTGCGCCGCATTCTCGACCTTTACCGCCGGCACGGGCGGTTTGGCGCGACCGTCGATCCGAAAGTGATCCAGCTTTCGGAAAATCGCGTCGATCTCGTCTTCGAGATCAACGAGGGGGAATATACCGGCATCCGCAGCATCAATTTTGTTGGCAACAAGGCGTTCAGCGAAAGCAAGCTGCGCGGTGTCATCGCGACCAAGGAGAGCCGCTGGTACCGGTTCCTGTCGACCAATGACAGCTATGATCCCGACCGGCTGACCTATGACCGCGAGCTGCTGCGGCGCTTTTATCTGACCGAGGGATATGCCGATTTTCATGTGGTGTCGGCGGTGGCTGAGCTGACCCCGGATCGCAGCGGCTTCATCATCACCTTCACCATCGACGAAGGTCAGCGCTATAAATTCGGCAAGGTCAACGTTCACATCACGCTGAAGGATCTTCCCGCCTCGCAAGTGCTGCCCTTGTTGACCGTCCATTCCGGTGACTGGTACAACGCACAGGCCGTTGAAGATTCGATCTCGATAATCACCAATACTCTCGGCAATCGCGGCTATGCCTTTGTCGAAGTGAAGCCCGACATCACCCGGAATCGCAAAAATCATACGATCGACATTACCTTCAATGTCCAGGAAGGACCGCGGGTCTATGTCGAACGCATCGATATCGTCGGCAATGTGCGCACCCTCGACAAGGTGATCCGTCGCGAATTCCAATT
>JAJPIH010000467.1 GCA_021324875.1 Alphaproteobacteria bacterium | reverse complement strand
GCCGGTGATCGCGGCCGCGACCTGGGCCGCCGCACCCTCGCCCTGCACGGCCACCGGCCACAACAGCACCCGCCGCGGAAAGCGGTCGCCAAGGCGGTGCAGAATGTAGCGGATCACCGCTCCGGTCGGCGAGGTGACGACGCCGACCACCTCCGGCAGAAACGGCAATTTTTTCTTGCGTTCGACCGCGAACAACCCCTCCGCGGCGAGGCGCTGGCGGCGGTCCTCGAGCAGCTTCAACAGCGCGCCGACGCCGGCAAGCTCGATCGCATCGACGACGAGCTGGTATTTCGAGCGCCCGGGAAAGGTGGTCAGCCGCCCGGTGCACACCACTTCCATGCCGTCTTCGGGCTTGAGCCCGAGCCGCATCGCGGTCATCCGCCAGCACACCGCGTCGAGCACCGCGTCGGCGTCCTTCAACGCGAAATAGCAATGCCCCGAACCGTGCCGCTTGAAACCCGAGACCTCGCCGCGGACGCGGACATAGGCGAAATTGTCCTCGATCGAGCGACGCAAGGCCTGCGACAGCTCGGACACGGTATATTCGACGATGTTGGTCCGCGGCGGCGCGGTCAAAAAATCGTTCATGCCCATATCATAGCCGAGCACAGGAGCAAGCGCGATGCGGGTGCTGGTGGTGGGTTCCGGCGGACGTGAGCATGCGCTCGCCTGGTCGGTGGCGGCCTCGCCATTGTGCGACCGGCTCTATTGCGCACCGGGCAATGCCGGCATCGCCGAAGAGGCGCAATGCGTGCCGATCGCGGCCGCCGACACCGCCGCCATCGTCTCGTTCTGCCGCCGCGAGCGCATTGATTTTGTCATCGTCGGGCCCGAGGCGCCGCTCGTTGCAGGGCTTGTTGATGCGCTCGCCGCCGAGGGGGTGGCGGCCTTTGGCCCGACCGCCGCGGCGGCCCGGCTCGAATCGTCGAAATCCTTCGCCAAGGAACTCTGCACCCGAGCCGGCATTCCGACCGCTGCCTATCGCCGGTTTCGCGACGCGGCGGCGGCCAAGGCCTTTGTTGCCGCCCACGGCGCGCCGATCGTGGTCAAGGCCGACGGGCTCGCCGCCGGCAAAGGGGTGGTCGTCGCCGCGGAACTCGAGTCCGCTTATCGTGCCATCGATGCGGCCTTGGTCGAACGGCGCTTCGGCGCCGCCGGCGACGAGATCCTGATCGAGGATTTTCTCGACGGCGAGGAGGTCAGCTTTTTTGCCCTCGCCGACGGCAAGGATGCGTTGCCGCTCGCGGCCGCACAGGATTTCAAGCGCCTGGGCGAAGGCGACCGCGGACCCAACACCGGCGGTATGGGTGCGATCTCGCCCGCACCGGGGCTCGGAGCGGCGCTCGAAGGCCGGATCATGGACCGGGTTATCCTGCCGGCAATCAGCGCTATGCGCGAAATGGGCCGACCGTTCAAGGGCGTGCTTTATGCCGGCCTGATGCTGACCGCGGACACCCCGCGGCTGCTCGAATTCAACGTCCGCTTTGGCGACCCCGAAGCGCAGGTGCTGCTGCCACGGCTGCTCAGCGATCCGTTGCCGGCGCTGCTCGCCGCGCATGACGGCGTCTTGCGCCGGGTCGATCTGCGCTGGAAGCCCGAGGCCGCATTGTGCGTCGTGATGGCGGCGCAAGGCTACCCGGAGGCGCCGCTGCGGGGCACCGAAATTCGCGGCCTCGCCGCGGCCGGGCAGGATCCGCAGCTGAAGATTTTTCATGCGGGCACCAAGCGGGACGGGGACCGGCTGCTCGCCGATGGCGGGCGGGTGCTGGGCGTCACCGCCCTTGGTGCCGATTTTGCCGAGGCCTCCGCCCGCGCTTACGCGGCGATCGACAAGATCGACTGGCCGGAAGGCTTTTGCCGCCGCGATATCGGCCCCCGCGGCGGTTAGGCCGGCGGCGTGCCGCCCGCCGGGTGGGATCGATGAGCGGCGCACAACCGCTCGCCCCGGCGGGTTGGCTCGCCCGCTTGGGAGGCGGTGCCGGCGCTCTGCGGCCGGCGCTGCCGGCGCTGCTGTTCGGCTTGCGGCTATGGGCCTCGGTGTGTCTGGCGCTCTATGTCGCGTTCTGGCTTGAGCTCGACACGCCGTCATGGGCCGGGGCGACCGCGGCGATCGTCTGTCAGCCGCATCTCGGCGCGTCGTTGCGCAAAGGGTGGTACCGGCTGGTCGGCACCGTGGTGGGGGCGATTGCGATTGTCGTGATGACCGCCTGCTTTCCCCAGGACCGCGCCGCGTTTCTGCTGGTCGTGGCGATCTGGGGCGCCGGTTGCGCGCTGGTGGCCAACTTGTTGCGCAACTTTGCCGCCTATGCCGCGGCCTTGGCCGGTTATACGGTGGCGATCATTGCCAGCGACCAGCTCGGCGCGACCGGCGGTTTGAACGGCCAAGCCTTCACCTTTGCGGTGAGCCGGGCCAGCGAAATCTGCATCGGCATCGTCTGCGCGGGCCTGGTCCTCGCCGGGACCGATCTTGGCGGCGCCCGCCGCCGGGTGGCGGGCCTGTTCGCCGGACTTTCGGCGGAGATTTCCGCCGGCTTTGCCCGCACGCTTGCGACCGCCGGCGCCGAATTCGAAAAAACGCAGACGCGGCGGCGCGAGCTCATGCGTCGGGTCATCGCGCTCGACCCGGTCATCGACGAGGCGATCGGCGAATCCTCGGAGCTTCGCTACCACTCGCCGCTCTTGCAGAACGCTTTGGATGGTCTGGTACGCGCTCTTTGCAGCTGGCGGACGGTGGCGGTGGTGCTGGTGTGCTTGCCGCAGCAAGCGGCCCGCCAGGAGGCCGACGCCCTGTTGGCGGCGGCGCCCGAGGCCTTTGGCGCGACCCCCGAAGCGGAGCAGGCGGCGCACCGGCTGGCCGAACCGGCGCGCCTGTTTCGGCGTCTGGAGGCGGCGATGGCGGGATTGGTCGCTCTGCCGGCGCAAACGCCGTCGCTGCGGCTTCTCGCCGACCAGGCTGCCGAAGGGTTGGCCGGGATGGCCAAAGCGCTGATCGCGCTGGGCTTGCTCGTCTCCGATCCGACCCGGCCGGGGGTGCGCGATCGCGGCCGCCGCCGGTTGCGCATCCCCGATTGGCTGCCGCCGCTGGCCAATGCCGGGCGTGCCCTTGTCGTGATCGTTGCCGCCGAGCTGTTCTGGATTGTCACCGCCTGGCCCGGGGGCGCCAACACCGTCACCTTTGCCGCGATTATCGTGATCCTGTTCGCGGCGCGCGCCGACCAGGCCTACCAGATCTCGATCGGGTTCATTATTGGCAGCATCCTGACCGTGGGTGTTGTCGCCGCCTTGCTGTTTGCGGTGCTGCCGAACGTCGAGACCTTTGCCGGCTTCGCTCTGCGAATTGGTTTTGTCCTGGTCCCGATCGGAACCGCGCTCGCCTTGCAATGGCAGCCTGCCGTCTTCACCGGCATGGTGACGGTGTTTGTGCCCCTGTTGGCCCCGGCCAATCCGATGAGCTATGACCAGCAACAATACTACAACACGGCGTTGACCATCGTCGCCGGCGCGGGGGCCGCGGCGCTCTCGTTTCGTTTGCTGCCGCCGCTGTCCCCGGCTTATCGCGCCCGCCGATTGCTGGCGCTGGCATTGCGCGATCTGCGCCGGCTCGCGACCGGCCGGCCCCCGGACACCTCCGAGGATTGGGAGCAGCGCATGTATGCGCGGTTTGCGCTGCTGCCCGATCAGGCGCTGCCGATCCAGCGTTCATGGCTGACGGCGGCGTTTTCGGCGGGCGTCAAGATCATCCGGCTTCGCCATCTGTGCCGCGGCTTGAGGCTGAGCCCGGCCCTCGATCCGGCGCTCCAGGCGTTTGCGCGCGGCGACTGTACGACGGCAAGGGCGAAACTCGGCGAGCTCGATGCGGTCTTGATCGCGCGTCCGGAGGAAGCCGCATTGCGGGCGCGCGGCCTGATCCTTGCCATCTCCGCGGCGCTCACCCAACATGCCGCCTTCTTCGCGGCCGGAGCGCCGGGGTGAGGTTTACCGAAATCGACCTGTTCGGCGTCTACGTCGCTCCGATTTCGATCCTGATGGTCGCAGCCTGGTTTGTCACGATCTGGCTGCGTTGGGGTGCCGCCCGGTTTGGATTGCTGCGTTTTGTCTGGCACCCGTCGTTTTTTGTGTTTGCCGTTTACATCATCGTGCTCTCGTCGATGGTGTTGGTGGTGGCAAGATGGCCGATACCGGGCTGAGCCCGCGTCAGGAGCCGGCGGCCAACCCCCCGTTGGGGGACCGGTTTGTTGCGACGGAGGCGCTCCCGCCGCGGCGCTCCGGTCTGCGGCGGGTTTTTGCCGTGATCGCGACGGTGGCGGTGGCGGCCCTCGCCGTCGGCTTGGGGCGGTCGATGTGGCAGGTCTATATGGCGGCGCCGTGGACGCGCGACGCCACGGTGCGGGTTTATGTCGTCACGATGGCGCCGCAGGTTGCCGGCCAGATCGTGCAATTGCCGGTGCGCGACAACCAGCTGGTGCGCAAGGGCGATCTGCTGCTGGTGATCGACCCGACGGACTACAGGATCGCCGTCGAGCTTGCCGAAGCGGCGGTGCAACAGGCTCAGGCCAATGCCGAAAACGCCGCGCGGGAGGCCCAGCGCCGTCGCGAGCTCACGCAGTTGTCGGTGTCGAAGGAACAAAAGCAAACCTATGAGAGCGAGGCGATGGCCGACCAGGCCGCCTATCAGCAGGCGCTGGCGCGGCTGGCGCAGGCGCGCGTTAACCTGAAGCGCACCGAGATCCGCTCACCGGTCAATGGCTATGTCACCAATCTGCTGGCTCAGCTCGGCGATTACGCGAATGTCGGGGACAACCTGATTTCGTTGATCGACGCCGATTCGTTCTGGGTCGACGCCTATTTCGAGGAAACTTATTTCAACCGGATCGGTCCCGGCGACCGCGCCACCGTCAAGCTGATGGGCTATCCGCAGCTTCTGCGCGGCCATGTCGACAGCTTTGCCCGCGGCATCAATGTCGCCAACGCCCAGCCGAACCGCGAAGGGCTGGCTCAGGTCAACCCGATTTTCACCTGGGTGCGGCTGGCGCAACGAATTCCGGTGCGCATTCACATCGACGCCGTGCCGCGGGGGGTCAATCTCGTCGCCGGCATGACCGCGACGGTCCATATCGAGCCCGGAACCGGCAGCCGCAAGGCAGGAGCCGCGGCGTCTTCGCCCGCGTCACAAGATCAATAAATCGCAATCGAGACGGTCGCCAAACCGGCGCAGCTCGCCGCTATCTCCGGCCTCTGCCGCCGCAACCGCGACGAGGCCGCAGCCGAGTTCGGCGATCCGCGCCAAAAGCGCGCCCTCGGCCGGTGCGGCCGGCTCGATCGCGGCGCGCACCGCAAACGGTGCGATTTGCGCTTCGGCCCATTCGCGGAAGTCTCGTTCGGCGATCAGCGCCGGCGGACAGAGCAGGATCAGGGTTGCCTGGCGCGCATCGGCAATGCGCGCGGCGGCCCGCAACAGCCTGGCGGCGGCATCGTTGCGCCGGCGCAGCACGACCGCGACGTCACGGTTCGTTGCCGGCTGCCGGGTCAGCAGGATTGGGGCCGAGTGCCGGCCCAGCACCCTCAGCCAGCGCGAGGTGACCCGCAAATGTCCGGCCACCGGCCGGGCCAGCGCGGCGGCGATAACGAGATCACGTTCGGAAACGCTTGCCAGCACCGCTTCGGCGCCGCCTTGCACGATCTCGAACGAATAGTCGATCGTCTGCTCGCGCGCCGCCGCGATTGTCGCCGCATGCGCGCGCTCGGCGGCGATGCGCGAGTGAAGTTCAATCTCCGCCGCCGTCAATCGTCCGGTTCCGGCCCCGGCCACGACTTCGCGCGCCACCGCAAGACGCGCCAGACTCTTCAGCTCGTCGTCCTCGACAAATACCGCTTTGAGCGGTGCCCCGGCCCGGCGGGCGATCCGCACCGCCAGATCGATCAGCTCATCGGCCGCCGCCCCCAAATCGAGAGCGACCACAACGCGCTCGATCGCCTCGCTCATGGGCGGCCGCCATGCCCGAAAGCGCTGCCGAGTTCGGCGGCCTTGGCGGCAAAGGCGTCGAGCCGGGCGGCGATGCGGTGATTGAGGGTCCCGGCCGGATAGTGGCCGGCGCCGTCGGGTTCGCCGGCCGCAATCCCGGTCAGCAATTCGAGCCCCTGGTCGACATGATCGATCGGATAGACCGCAAATTGCCCGGCCTCCGCGGCCGCCACAACATCGCGGCGCAACATCAAATGGCGGACATTGCTGGCCGGAATAATGACCCCCTGGCGGCCGGTAAAGCCGGTGGCCTGACAGCTGTCGAAAAAGCCTTCGATCTTTTCGTTGACGCGGCCGATCGCCTGGATCTGGCCGCGCTGATCGACCGAGCCGGTGACGGCAAAACACTGCTTGATCGGGGTTTCGGCGAGCGCCGACAGGAGCGCGAACAGTTCGGCCGCCGAGGCGCTGTCGCCTTCGACACCGCCATAGGATTGCTCGAACACCAGGCTCGCCTTCAGCGACAAGGGCCGGGTTTTGCCAAAGCGGCCGGCGAGAAAACCCGACAGGATCAAGACGCCCTTGGAATGCAGCCGCCCACCGAGCGCCACCTCGCGCTCAATATCGACCACTTCGCCCCGGCCAAGGCTGATTTGTGCGGTGATGCGGCTCGGCATACCGAACGACAGCGCGCCGAGACCGATAACCGAGAGCCCGTTGACCTGGCCGATGGCGGCGCTGTCGGTTTCGATGCGGATCGTGCCGCGCCCGATCTCTTGCTGCAACCGCCGGTACAGGCGGTCGCCGCGGCGCCATTGGGCGTCGATCACGGCCTCGATCTCGGCCGCCGAAATCACCGTCTTGCCGGCGTCTGCGGCAAGCTGGTCGGCTTCGCGCAACACGCCGCTGACCGCCCGCAGGCTGGTCGACAGCTTGTCGGCTTCGCTGGTGAGACGGGCGGCGTGTTCGATGACCCGCGCCACGCCGGCGCGATCGAGGGGGCGCAGCTGCTCGCGGCGGCCGATCGCACAGATCAAGCGCGCATAGAGCAATGTCGTGGCCGCGTCCCGTTCGATGCGATCGTCGAAATCGGCGGCGATCTTGAACAGGTCCGGAAATTCCTCGTCCTGGGCGCTGAGCAGGTAGTAGAGGCCGGGCGGCCCGATCAGCACGACCTTGACATCGAGCGGGATCGGCTCGGGCGACAGCGACACGGTGGTCGCCATGCTCAACAACTGGTCAAGGCTTTCGACCCGGATCAGACCGGCATTGAGCGCCCGTTTTAAAGACGCCCAGCCGAATTGGCCGGTCAACAGCTTCACCGCATCGAGAACGAGGTAGCCGCCATTGGCGCGATGCAGAGCCCCGGGCGAGAGCAGATTGAAATCGGTCAAAAGCGCCCCGAACCGGGCCAGATGCTCGATCCGGCCGACCAGGGTCTGATGGGTCGGATTGTCTTCATAAATCACGGGCGCGCCCGTAAGCCCGCTATTGTCGACGATGACGTTGACCTGGTAGCGGCGAAAACGGAAATCGTCGAGCGCCTGCACCGCGGCTTGCGGGACTGGCACGGACGGGGCGGTTTCAGGCGGACGCGGCAGAAAGTCGTCGGCGTTTTCCTTGACGTCCTGCTCGACCGCGTCAAGGTAGCGCGCGACATCGGGCAGGTCGGTAAAGCCGGCCCGCAATTCGGCCATCAGATGAGCGATGGCAAAGCTCGTCGTGTCACGGTTGAGCGCCTGCAGCGCCTCGCGATGTTCGCGCTCCCATTGCGGCAGCTGCGCCATGATCGCTTCGAGTTCGCTCTGGATCTGCTCGATGCTGGCGCGCATTCGCTCGCGCTCGTCCGCGGGAAGGGCGTCGAACAGGTCGGGGGTCAGCACTTGGCCATTGCGCCGCGGCGCCAGACCGAGACCCATCGGCGTGCGGATCAAGGCCACGCCCTGGGCTTCGGCCCGCTGCTGCAGAGCGGTGAAGGCGTCGTCGCTCTTCTGCTTGAGCTGCTGGTCGAGCGCGCTGCGCCGGACCCGGTATTCGTCGCGCTCGAAAGCCGCGGGCAAGGCCGCGCGTAATTCTTCCACCAGCCGCTTCATCGCCGCCGCCAGCGTTGCGCCGCGGCCGGCTGGCAGCCGCAGGCAGCGGGGCTGCTGGGGATCGGCAAAGTTGTTGACATAGCACCAGTCGGGCGGCGTCGGCTCGCCGGCGGCGCGGTCCCGCAACAGCTGTTCGATCATCCCGTGGCGGCCGGTGCCGCTGGCGCCGAGGGCGTAGACATTGTAGCCCTTGCGGCGGATGCGCATCGCGAACTCGATGGCCTCGACCGCGCGCTCCTGGCCGATCAGCCCGGTTGCCGCTTCAAGCTCGCTGCACAGCTCGAACGGCAATTCGCCCGTGTCGCAACGGCGATAGAGCAGGGCCGGGGGCAGGGGACGCCCGGCGATGACGGCAGCCCCCGCCGTGGGCGCGGCGGCGGCTGGGCCAAAGCCCGCCGGCGATGACGATGCCTGGCCCCCGCCGCCTTTTCCGCCTGTCGCTTGCATGCGCCTAGCAAGGCGCGGCCGAGGCACGCTGTCAACCTCCGGCTGCCGGATCGAACCGGCGGCGGTCGCCCGTCGTTCAGGCTGTCAGCATGTTGCCGAGCCCGGCTCGCGATGGCGGTATCCCCGGGAAAATCTGCGCCAGCTCGCGGTCGCCGAGGCGGAAATGCCGTTCCAGAACCGCCGCCAGCACCAGCCGGAAATCGGTTGTCACCGCCAGGTCGCGGCCCTGGTAAAGCCGGGCCCGCGTCAGCCCCGGCCAGTCGCCATAAACCCGGCCGCCGCGTACCGCGCCGCCCGCCACGATCATCACATTGCCGTGGCCGTGATCGGTGCCGCCATCGCCGTTTTCGTGCGCGGTGCGGCCGAATTCGGACAGCACGACGACGATCGTATCCTGCCACGCCGCCCCGAGCCCTTTGGCCAGAACCGCAAGCCCCTCGCCGAGCGGACGCAAACGGTTCGCCAGCCGGCCCTGCTCTCCGCCCTGGTCGACATGGGTGTCCCAGCCGCCGAGATTGGCAAAGGCAAGGCGGATCTTGGGATCGCGCGCCATCATTCCGGCGAGCCGTGCGGCTTGCGCCGGAAAGCCGGCGGGCGGCGGCGCGCCGCCATCGGCGTCTTTGGTCTCGTCGACCAGGTCCGCGAGCAACTCGCCGCGGGCCGCTCGAGCTTCGCGATAGGCGGTCGCGAGCGCGTCGTCGCCGGCGTAGAGCCGGTCGAACTCGCGGCCGAGTTCGGCGCGGTCAATCGGCAGCGAATCGGCCGCCTTTGGCCCGAGCGGCAGGTTGGCGACCGCCATCTTGCCGCGCAGGATCTGCGGCAAAGTGACGCCGACACTGACCGCGTCGGTCGGCCCATGTGGCCCGGGCAGGCAGGCCAGCAGCCGGTTCATCCAACCATCGGCGGTGGTCTTGCGGCCGGGCGTGCCGTTCTCGATGAACAGCTGGGCGTCGAAATGCGAGCGCGTCGGGTCCGGGGACCCCGCCGCATGGACAAAGGCGAGGCTCTTGTCGACCCATAACGGCTGCAACGCCGCCAGCGCCGGATGCAAACCAAAATGCTCGTCGAGCGGCAAGACCCCGCCGGCCTTGCCCGGCGGCGCGATCGCGATCGTTGTGCGCAGCGCGTAATAGTCGCGGTCGCCATAAGGAACCACAAGATTGAGCCCGTCGACCGCGCCGCGCAAAAACACCACGATCAATCGCTGCGGTGCCGCCGCCGCGGTCACGGCCCAAGCCGCGCGACTGATCGGAAACATTGCCGGGGCCGCGGTCAGCCGCAGAAATTGGCGCCGATCCATCGTCATCCCCTTCTACGCCATGGCGGCGGCGTGGTGTCGGCCGCTCGACTTTTGCACTCGTGCCCCTCGCCGCCTTTTTTCTTCTCGGATAAACCGCGCCTTGGCCAGGGCCGGGCGATTCGCGAGACCTGCCGCGCCGCCGCGAACGCCGCCATCCTGGCTGCGCCCTGGCGAGGATCGAATCGGATCTGATGCGGGCGCCGGCCGCCCCATCCCGGCCGTGTTGACCGCCACCGCCGCTGCTGGGCGAAACCCCGGCGCCGGACTAAGCTGCCGCACCGGCCGGGCCTGCGGCAGGCTTCTCGGCCGGATGTGGTGACGCCGCCAGGGACAGGCAGATGCAGTTCGGGTATTTCACGCTCAGCGTCAATCATTACGAGAACAACCCGCGCACCGCGAACCAGTTTGTCGCCGATATTATCGACGAGGCCGTCTATGCCGAAGCGGTCGGGCTCAACTCGGCGTGGATCGGCGAACATCATTTCAGCACGCTCGGCGTCTTGTCCTGCCCCGAATTGGCGCTCGCCACGGTGGCGGCGCGCACCCGCCGGCTGCGGCTGGCGCCGGCGGTCACGGTCTTGCCGCTGCACCATCCGATCCGCGTCGCGGAGCTATGGGCCAGCCTCGATCTATTGAGCGGCGGCCGGGTCGATTTTGCCGCCGGACGCGGCTACGACCGTCGCGAATATCAGCCCTTCGGCGTCTCGTTCGAGGACAATCAGGCGATTTTCGCGGAGGGAATGGAGATCGTCCGCCGGTTGTGGACAGCGGACGGGCCGATCGCGCACCACGGCCGCCACTACCGCTTTGATGCGGTCGCGATTACACCGCGCCCGGTCCAGCGCCCGATCCCGACCTATATCGCCTCATTCTCGCAGCCGTCGATCGAGCTTGCCGCCCGGCTCGGCTGCCATCTGATCGTTGCCCCCTTTGCCGCGGCGATGACCTATGGCGGGCTGCGCGAGGTGCGCGAACTCTATAACGAAACCTGTGCCCGCCACGGCCGGCCGCCGGGCCGGATGATGTGCAGCTATTTCATCCACTTCGCCGACAATGCGGCGCAGGAGGCGGCGGCGCGGGCGCGCCAGATCCGCTATTACAAAGAGTGCGTGATCGCCGCGTTTCCCGGCGACCCGCGCACCGCGCCTCCGTCCTACCGTTATTTTGTCGGCATGGTGGAAAGGCTGCGCAATGTCCGCCCGCAGGACCTCAGCGACAATTCGGTGCTGCTCGGCGGCGCCGCGCAGATCACCGCCGCCCTCAAAACAGTCGAGGCCGCCGGCTTTGACGAAGTGATCCTTTATTTCAATGTCGGGCTCAAACCGCACGCCCAGGTCAGAGACGAGATGGCGCGGTTCGCGGCTGAAATCGCCCCGGCCTTTGCTTGCGGCTAGTCTAATCGGTTTGGGAAAGCGGGCGGGCCACACTCTCCAGCGGCTGGCGCTCGGCCCGCACCCCGATCGCCACTTCCACAAGCGCGGCCCCGACCATCAGCCCCGCGCCGACCAGATAGCCGCCGAAAACCGCGCTGCGTTCGCCGGTGCCGATCAGCATGCCGAACAAAAACGGCGACACGGCGCCGCCCAGCCCGGTCCCGAAGGCGTAGAACAGCGCGATCGCCAGCGCCCGCGCCTCGAGCGGGAAGCTTTCACTGACCGTCAGATAGGCCGAGCTGGCCGCTGCCGAGGCAAAAAAGAAGATCAGCGTCCAGGCCATCGTCAACTCGACCGCATCGAGCGCCCCGGTCCGGAACAGCCAGCCGACCACGGCGAGCAACCCGCCCGAGACGGCATAGGTGAGCCCGATCATCGGCTTGCGGCCGACCAGATCGAAAAGCGGCCCCAACACCAGCGGCCCGACAAAATTGCCGAGCGCAAAGGGCAGGATGTACCAGCCGACCGCTGCCGCATCCACGCCATAAAACCGGGTCAGCACCAGCGCGTAGGAAAAGAAGATGGCGTTATAAAAAAACGCCTGCGCCGACATCAGCGTCAGACCGAGCACGACCCGTTGCGGGTAGTCGCGCAGCAGGGCTGCGGCCATGCGCGCCACCGGGGTGTGGGCGGCCGCCCGCAGGCGAATGGTCTGGGGGTGCGACGGTGCCGCGCCCGGTGTCGCGGCGCCGGCCCGGCGCTCGATGGCGCACAGGATCCGCTCGGCCTCCGGCAGGCGGTTGTGCAGGATCAGCCAGCGCGGGCTTTCCGGGAGATGGCGACGCAGCAGCAGCACGCCGAGGCCGAGAATGGCGCCGATCGCAAAGGCGGCGCGCCAGCCGACATCCGCCGGCAGCCGGCCCGGCTTGAGAAACGCCACCGCGCCCAGCGCGCCAAGAGCCGCGCCGAGCCAGAAACTGCCATTGATGGCGAGATCGGTGCGGCCGCGAAAGCGGGCCGGGACCAATTCCTGGATTGCCGAATTGATCGCTGCGTACTCGCCGCCGATGCCGGCCCCGGTCAGCGCCCGAAACAGCGCAAAGCTCGCGAAATTCCACGACAGCGCGGTGGCCGCGGTGGCGCTGAGATAGAGGCCCAAAGTCACAAAGAACAGGCGGCGGCGGCCAAAGCGGTCGGTCAGATAGCCGAACAGCAGCGCCCCCAAGACGGCGCCGACCAGATAGGCGCTGCCCAGCGCCCCCACCTCGGTCGCCGAGAATTGCAGCACCGGGCTCTGCTCCAGCGCCCCGGCGATCGAGCCGGCCAAGGTTACTTCAAGGCCGTCGAGGATCCAGGTGATCCCGAGAGCGGCCACGACCAGGTTGTGAAACCCGCTCCACGCCAGCCGGTCGAGCCGCGCGGGAATGTCGGTCTCGATGATTGTTGCCGGCGCGCCCATGCCCTTGTCTTAACATCGCCGCGCGCCGATCGTCGCCCGCGGCGACCATGTCCGCGCCCGTTACCACCTGTTGCGGAGATCAAGCGATGGTTCGTTTTGCGCTCGCGGTCTTGCTGCTGAGCCTCGCCGCCGCCGGCGCCCGCGCCGACGAGGTCGGCAGCTTCGCCAATGACTGGACCGGCAACGGTCTGGTCGTCGAAGCCTTTCCCGATCCCGCCGTCGCCGGCGTGACCTGCCATATCGTCCATTTCGACCGCAGCGTCATCGACCGGCTGACCAAGGGCAATTGGTTTGAGAACCCCTCGAACAGCGCCATCTCGTGCAGCCAGACCGGGCCAATCACGATCGGTAAGATCGCGCTGGGCAAAAAGGGCGAGGAGATCTTTTCGCAGCGCCTGAGCCTGTTTTTCAAATCGATGGCGGTGCGCCGGATCTACGATCAGAAAAACGACACGCTCGTTTATGTCGCCTATAGCCGCCAGATCAAGGATGCCAGCGCCAAGATGGGGCTGTCGACGGTCTCGCTCTACAACACCCACGCCGTCTGGGCGATGGGCAAACCCTGAGCGGTTGCGGCATTGCCGGCCGACGCGGCACCGCTGCGGCCCTGCGCGACCCGATCTATTTGTTCGTGTTCCAGATGTCGGTCGCCAGCAGCCAGCGCGGGCCGAGCTTGCGCCAGACAACCACATACTTGCCGACCACCGGCTGCGGCGGCTGGCTCTTGGTGGTTAGCGTCACCGTGCCGATCTCGCGCGCCGCCCGCGGGCCCAGCGGCGTCACATCGACGGCGACGAGCTTGGCGTTGCCGAGCTGCTGGGTCGCGCCTTGCCAGAATTCCTCGATCGCCGCGCGCCCTTTGACCATCTCATGGCCGGGCGGCAGCACGGCGGCGTCCTCGGTATACATCGCCGCCACCGCGGCGGCATCGCCCTTGTTGAAGGCGGCGGCCCAGGCATTGTCGAGCTTTTGGATTGCCGCGGCGGTTTGCGCCGCCGCCGGCGGGGCGGCCGTGACCATCGCACAGAGCGCCCAGGCTGCCATTTGCCTCATCATCTCTCCCCCGCTTCGCTCGCCTCGGGGCGAACTTCAGATCTCGATTGCGCCGCGCATGACCGCAACGCATCGCCCGCCGATCTTGATTTCCGCCACCGTGCCGGCGCGCTTGACCGCCGAAGCTTCGATCAGGCTCGGGCGTCCCATTTCCACACCTTGGGCGATCCGCCAATGCAAGGCAAGATCAGGCTCCGGCCGCAAACTTGCCAAGAGGCCGGCAAGTGCGGCATTGGCGCTGCCGGTGGCCGGGTCTTCGGGCACGCCGCCGAGCGGCGCGAACATCCGCGCCCTGATGTCGAATTCCCCGCCGTCGCGCAGATAGAGGTGGATGCCGGTGTTATCGGCGAGGTCGCGGGCGAAGAGGTCGCCGCGCGGCCGTGCGGCTGCGAGCGCGCGCCGGCTTCTGACTTCGGCAAAGACAAAATCGACGCCGCACCCCGCGATGCCGGGGGCATGGTGGCGGGTCTCGATGTCGTCGGCTGCGATCGAGCAGGCTTCCGCCACCAGCGCCGGCTCGATTGTGCGGCCGCGGGCCAGCGGGCGCGGAGCGGTGATCCGAGCCCCGGCGGCGCTGGCGCCCTCGCGCAAGATCTCGACCGGCACCAGCCCCGCTTTCTCCTCGAACAACAGAGTGTCGCCGATCGTCCGCCCATAAACATTGCCGAGCTGCGCCAGCACAAAAGCCGTGCCGACATTCGGATGACCGGCAAACGGCATCTCGAATTTGGGCGTGAAGATCCGCACCTCGGCGCTGTGGGCGGGGTCCTTTGCCGGCAGCACAAAGGTTGTCTCCGACAGGTTGAATTCGTTCGCGATCGCCTGCATTTCGGCGCCGCCCAGGCCCTCGGCTCGGGGAAACACGGCGAGCGGATTGCCGCCGAACCGCCGCTCGGTAAAGACGTCGACCGTCACGAATTCGAATTCCATCGCACGGCTCCGATGCGGCCGCGCCGGGATCATGGACGCCAGGCTGGCGGTTTTTGGCCGGGCCGCCGGTGAAGTGTGCCGAAAGCTGGACGAATTGTTAAGGAATTGGCAAACTGACCGGGTCAGAGGCGACGGCGATGGGCTCCGATGAGGCTGCTGGCTTGGCTCGCCATTGCTGCGCTGGTCGGCGCCCCGGGTTGGGTGGCGCCGGCGCAAGCCGCGTGCCGCGCTCCGCGCCACCACAACTGTTTCGACAATCTCAGCACGCTTGATTTCAGCGCGGTGCCGGCCATCTCGCAGCGCATTGTCGGCGAAGAGCGCACCGCCGAACAACCGAAAAAGAGCGTCGTCGAAGCGCCGCCCATCACCACCTATACCGGGCCCACGCTCGGCGTCAGCTCGATGGCCCATGCGCCGACGGTCGGCTATTACTGGTCGCTCGAACCGGACAGCGGCAAATAAACCTTTGCTTCAGATCGCCGGTTTAAGCTTGGCGCTCGCACAGCGATGGTCGAACCACCAACGGCAAAGCGGGCGGTGCATCGTTCGTTTGAGCCGGCGGTTGCCGGCAGCGCCGATCTTGAGCCTCGCACCGACCCGGTGGAATTGCCGGCGGACGAGGTGAGCCTTGACCGCCAGGCGGCGATCGACCCTTCGGCCGGCGATGGCGAGCGGCTGGCCGACATTCGCCTGCTGACGCTGGGTCTGGTCACCGCGATCACCGCGGCGACGGTACTGGTGCTGGCTGCACTCGCCCGCGGCGGCGTCGAGCGTGTACTTGGCGCGGCCATCTATGGCGCCAGCCTGGCTGCGGTATTCGGGACCTCGCTGCTGTACCGATCGACAACCGAACCGCGGCGGCGGCAGTTCCTGCGCCGCTTCGACCACGCCGCGATCTTTGCGATGATTGCGGGCTCGGCAACTCCCTTCGCCTTGGCCCGCGGCGGCGGCGGCGCGCCAATCTTGGCGGCGCTGTGGTCGATCGCCGGCTGCGGGATCGTGTTCAAACTTCACTACCCGATCGGTGCGGTGCGGTCATCGGCTCTTGTTTACCTGCTGCTCGGCTGGCTCAGCTTCGTTGCCGTCAGCCCGACACTGAGCGGGCTCGGGCTGCGGCTGATCGTGGCCGGCGGCATTTGCTATTCGGCCGGCCTACCCTTTCTGCTGTGGTGGCGCCGGCTTCCTTACCGCTTTGCGATCTGGCATGGTTTTGTGCTGGCCGGTGCGGCCTGCCATTACGCCGCCATCTTTGCCCGCGTCGTGGCGCACTAGGCCGCACGGCGTAAAGCTTGCCGCCGCCGGCGTTTTGCCCGCACAATCGCCGCCTCGGCGCCGCCATCCAGAGGAAAGCGACATGAAAGAAGGCTACCGGTTTGTCGATTGCGACATGCACATCATGGAGCCGATGGACCTGTTCGACAAATATCTCGACCCGGCGTTTCGCCCGCGGGTTACTTCCGCGGTCAAGCGCCAGGACGGTGGCGCCACCGGCATGCGCGGCCGCCCGCTGTGGTTTTTCGACGGCACCCCGACCAGCAACGACGGCAATATCTCGCAATACAACCGCATCCGCGGGCCGCTGGTCGGCGCCCGCGGCAACAAGAACGTCATGTTTGCCGTCGAGCGCGGCTATGACGCCGAAGCGCAAATCATCGGCATGGAGATGGAAGGCATCGACATCGCGGTGCTGTTCCCGACCGCCGGCCTGTCGTTTCTGGCCCGCGACAACATGGACCCGCAATTCGCCGCCGCGATCTGCCGCGCCTATAACGACTGGCTGCACGACTTTGTCCAACACAGCCCCGACCAGCTCAAAATGGCGGCGATGCTGCCGGTGCACGACGTCAATCTCGCCTGCCAAGAACTCTACCGTTGCGTCAAGGAATACGGAGCGGTTGGCGCGTTTGTACGACCGAATTACGTGAACGGCCGGTATTGGCACTCGACCTATTGGGATCCGCTCTACAGCCTGCTGCAGGAGCTCGACATACCGTTGTGTTTTCACGAAGGTACCGGCTCCTATTATTCGACAATCGAGCCGCGTTTTGGCGAAAACCGCTTTATGCGCCACGTCGCCAGCCATTCGACCGAGATGCAATTGGCGCTGATTGCGCTGATGCTCGGCGGTATTTTCGAATTCTACCCGCGGCTCAAGGTGGCCTTCCTCGAAGCGCAGAGCTGGTGGGTTCCGGGGCTGTTGGGCCGCATCGAGTGGGATTTGCGCCAGCACCATCAGGCCGACGCCCCCTATCTGAAGTTGAGCCCGTTCGAATATTGGCAACGCAACTGCTTCTCGGCAATCGAGAGCGGCGAGCGCGAGGTCGGGTCGGTGGTCGAATTGCTCGGCGGCGCTGACAACATCTGCGTGTCGAGCGACTTCCCGCATTTCGATTCGAGCTTTCCAGAGGTGTCGACGCGGGTGTTGCGCAATCCCAGCCTGACGCCCGAGATCGCCGGCAAGATCCTGTCGGGCGGGGCGCGCCTCTATGGGTTTGACGAGGATGACTTCGCCAAGGCCGATGCCGCCGTCAAGCGGCGCGGGAACATCGCCGGGGGCCGCGCCTAGACCGGGCATATCCGCGGCTGATGCATAAGCGCGACGCCCGAGCGGATCGCGCCGGGCGGCGGCCGGCAAGCGGCGGGAGAGGCGCGGCACCGCGCCCGCCTCCGCGCCGCCTCTGCTACGAACGGCTTAGCTCGTGGACAGCAACAAATTCTCGGCAGCGCCTCGGATCGCGGCGGCAAGCGGCGCCGGTCGCCGGGCATCGAGGTCGAGCTGAACGCCGAACTGGCCCAACCGGGCAAATTCGTGACCGCTGCGCGGGTCGAGCATGCGGTGCAAAAAGCGGATCGACGAATTGCCGAGATGGGTGATGCCGGTCTCGACCAGCAGGCGATCGCCGATGCGCGGCACCGCGGCGATGCGCAATAACAGCTCGAAGGTCGAATAGCCGCGGCGCTCGGTCTTGATGTAATCGGCGGTCAGGCCGATCGCGGCCAAGGCCTGAATATTGGCGTCGGTGAAGCGGTGAACAAAGGCGGCGAGCGAAAAGCGGCCCCATGCGTCGAGTTCGCTCGCCCGCACCCGCCCGCGCGCGGTGGCGACGGCGGTGGCAAGGGTCGTCGGGTCGGGCCGCGGCTCGGCTGCCGGCCCTTCCCACGCCGCGACCGCCGCGTCGACCGCCTGACGCGCCGCCTCGGGCAAGCGCACATCCTCCCAGGTTTCCTCGGTCCAGGTTACGACCTCGGCGTTCGCCGAATCGAGGATCTTGTGTCCGAGGCGCAGATCCGGCGCCAACCCGATCGGGGCGCTTTCGATGTGAAAGCTGGCGCCGGCGCGCAGCTCGCGCAGAAAGCGCCAGCGCAACTGTCGCGCAAAGCCGCCGGTCGCGAGCGTTTCGAGGAGCCCGACCTCTTCGGCAAGGCCGGTCGAGGCCTGGTCAATCCGGTCGGCATAATAGGCAATCGTGAAATGCTCGGTGATGTCGCATTCCCATGGCGCCACCGTGCCGCGATAGGTCTCGACCCATTTCGCCATTTCCCGCTCCGCTGCCGCCGGTCAGATCAGCCGCCACTCGCCGTTTGGTTGCAGGCAGCTGTTCAGCCGGTAATGTTCCGGACGAACCGGTCGGCGATGCGTTCCGACACTGTACTCAACGCTTTCGCATTGTTGGCCATTTCGCGTGAACTTTCCGACAAGCGAAAGCTTGCCGTAATTACCCGAGGCGGGATTGCTCCAATGGGCGCTCGTGCCGATCGCTTTGCCGTGTATCTTGGTGTCGACGGTCTCGCGGATAATCGCGAGATCCTGCTGGGTCAGCGCGATATTGGTCCTGATCCCGGGCCCGAGATATTGGGCTCTTGGTGTTGGGGCAGTCAGCCCAGCACCCAACAGAACGAAAAAAACAGCGGCAATTTTGACTTTGCTTGGCATCAGTAGCTCTCCGCGCCGGATCAGGGGCCCATCCTACCGCCAAGCTGCCGTGTCGCCTTGACCGCGGTCAACGGGAAACCCAAAGCTGGCGGCGCCAGGTGCGCGGGAGGGCATAGCATGGTCGTCTATCTCGATGCCGAGACCGTCCGTCGGCGGCTCGACTGGGACCCTTTGATCGCCGCGATGGAAGATGCACTGGCGGCTTTTTCCGGCGGCGAGACGATCCAGCCGGTGCGGCAAATGCTGCCGATCGAGGAGGGACGCCGTTATCTCGGCGTGATGCCGGCCGTCACCCCGGCGGTGATGGGCGCCAAGCTGGTCAGCTTTTACCCCGGCAACGCCGGCAGCGGGGTGGCGACCCATCATGCGCTGATCGCGCTGTTCCGCACCGACACCGGTGCGCCGTTGGCGGTCATGGACGGTACCGTCATCACCGAAATGCGCACCGCTGCAGTGTCGGCGGCGGCGACCAGACATCTCGCTCGCGCTGACGCAAGGGTGCTGGCGTTGCTCGGCAGCGGCGTACAGGCGGCCGCCCATCTTGAAGCGTTGAAGCGGGTCCGCGACTTTACCGAGGTCAGGGTATGGAGCAGAACGCCGGCGCATGCCCGCAGCTTTGCCGAGCGGCGCGCGATCCGGGCGACGGCGACGGCCGCCGCGGCGGTGCGCGGCGCCGACGTCGTGGTCACCGCGACGAGCGCCGTCACCCCGATCCTCGAAGGCGCGTGGCTCAAACCCGGCGCCCATGTCAATGCCGTCGGGTCGCCGCGGCCCAATTGGCGCGAACTCGACGATGCCGCAATGGCGAATTGGCTGGCGGTGGATTCCCGCGCCGCGGTGACCGCCGAAGCGGGCGACGTGATCTTGTCGAACGCCCGGATCTGCGCCGAGATCGGCGAGGTGTTCGCCGGCCGCGTCGCGGCGCCGGCCGATGCGACCACGGTCTTCAAATCGGTCGGGATCGCGGTCGAAGATATCGCCGCGGCGCGGCTTGCCTATGAGAGTGCCCTCTGAGACCGCGATTGCAGCCTGTACGCCGCCAAGCCGGTGAAGCCGACGGCGCGCCGGGAATGCGGCCCGCGGCGGCCGGGCTGCGAGCTCGTTGTCAGCGTGGCGATCGCGGTGTTGTAAACGGCAGAAACGCGCTCAGACGCGCCGCCCGGTCACGCCGCCGCCGCTCGCGGGTTTCGGCATAGCGCGCCAGTGCCGCCTGGTCGGCGGGGGCGACCGAAGCTTGGGTGGGCAGCAAGCACGCGGTCGGACAACGCGTCACCCCGCGGGTGCGGATGAATTCGGCTACCGCCCCATCGATGGCCCACTCGGTGCCCGGTTGCGTTGGATCGTTGGGAGTGGTCACGGCTTTTTGCCCCTGTTAGCGCCCACATTGGACACAAGAGCTATCTAGGGGCCGCCGGCCCGAGCGCCTATGACGGATTTCACAGTGGCTTTCAGCAGAAACCTGGATGCACATTTCACCGCCCGGTCGCCGCGGGCACGGTGAGACAAAGGGGCAGCGTCAGTGGCATGGCGCATGCCTGAGCGAACCGGAATCATTTTCCCGAAACGTTCACCCCGGTCGGCGTGCGGCCAAATCGGTCAGTCTGATTTCGCTTATTTCGCCGGTTCAGCCTCGGCGAGTGACCCGGGCGCCGGTTGCGCGCCAACAAACAGCTCGACCGTGCCGCTGTCCAACGACTGGGCGGGAGGCACGCGGCTTTGGTAGGGGATGCCGAGCTTGGTAAAACCGTCGACCAGGATTTTGGCGGTGTCCGAGCCGGCGCCGCTGTTGTCGTAAATGTTGATCGCCATCGCCCGGATATTGCCGAAAATCACCGTCGTTTCCGGGCCGTTCGCGTCCCAGCCTGCCGATTTCAGCGCATCGGCGATTTGAGTTGCATAGCGATAGGCTTCGACATCGTTGGGGACGCACGACACAACCACCTTGCGTGCGCCGAACGGCCGCAGAAAATCGGCGAGTTTCTTGGCCGTGTCGGGGTCGAGCGAGCGCTCCCGGGTACTTTGCTGCAGGCGGCTGAGCTGGGCTTCCAGTTCCGTGACCCGGGCGGCCAGCGCCTTGGCCGGATCGTTGCGTTCAAGGCGCGCGATCTCCTGGGTCGCCGCCCAGCTCTGCCACAGGGTCGCCGACAGTGCGGCGACGCCAAGCAGCGCCACCGCCGCCAGCCGTAACCGCATCCGCGCGCCGGTTGTCGTCGGGAACGCCGCCGCGGCGAGCGCAGCGGCACACAGCGCCGCGGTCAGCACCACCGGCAGCCAGGGCAACAGCGTGCGGGCAGCCGCCATCGATCGCCTCCTCCGGGTGTTCCGCTCGGCCTCTGCCGCCGGGGCTATTCGGCGGCAAGCGCCACGTCGGCCGGGGCGGCGTCGCGCCGGCCCGCGCCGATGAACAGCACCATCAGCGCCGCGCCGATCAGCAGCAATCCCGCCAGTTCGAACGCTTGCAGATAGGTGCCAAAGGCGCTGCGCATGACCCCGCCATAATAGGCCGCGAGCGCGCTGCCGACCTGATGGATCACGGTGATCCAGGCGACCATGATCCCGGTCTTCTCGCTGCCGACCACCCGGCTCAACAAGCGCACGGTCGGCGGCACGCTGGCGATCCAGTCGAGACCATAGAACACGGCAAACAGCGGCAATCCCCAGATCGACAGACCAAAGGCAAACGGCAAATACATCAGCGCAAGTCCGCGCAAGCCGTAATAGGTGGCAAGCAGCAGGCGATTGTCCCAGCGATCGCTAAGCCAGCCCGACAGCGTGCCGCCGATAAAGCTGAATACGCCGCCGGCGGCGAGCAGGCTGGCGCCGGCGACCTCGCTCAGCCCGTGATCGACACAGGCCGGGATCAGATGCGTGCCGATGAGCCCGTTGGTCGTCGCGCCGCACACGAAATAGCCGCCGGCGATCAGCCAGAAATCGCGCTTGCGAATGTTTTCCCACACCGCGCCAAACGGCGCCGTCAACGGGTTGCCGACCGGAGCCGGCTCGCCCTCTGCGGCCAGCTCGCCGCCATAGGGCGCAAGGCCGATATCGCGCGGCCGGTTGCGCATAAAGGCGGCGACAAGCGGCACAAACACCAGCACGGTGGCGGCCAGGGAAAGCGACATGATGCGCCAGCCAAAGCGCGTCACAAGGGCGGCGAGACTGGGCAAAAAGACCAACTGCCCGGCGGCGTTGGCCGCGGTCAGGACGCCAATCACGACCCCTTGACGACGGCGGAACCAGCGCGCCGCGATATAGGCCGCGAGAAAGGCGCCGATGACGCCGGTGCCGAGGCCGACAGCGACCCCCCACAACAGCACCAGCTGCCAAGACTGGTGCATCGCCGGCGAGGCGGCCACCGCGGCAGCGCTCAGGACCAGCGCCACGGTCATCGTCCGCCTGACCCCGAAACGGTCCATCAAGGCGGCGGCAAACGGGCCGATCAAGCCGTAGAGCAGCAGGTTGACCCCGACCGCAAACGAAATTGTGGCGCGCGACCAGCCAAATTCCTGCTCGAGCGGCACGATCAACACCCCGGGTGCGGCCCGCACGCCGGCGGTCAAAAGGCCGACGACAAAAGTCACCGCGGCGATAATCCAGGCGTAGTGCAGCCGGGTTGGGCGTCGCATCCGGTTCTCCTCGCTCGCCACCCAATCACTCGCCGTCGAGCGGCTCGGTGCCGACGATCTCGATACCAAAGCCGGCAAGGCCGACATAGGTTCGCGACCGCGTCGCCAGCAACTGGATCGATGAAATCTGCAAGTCGCGCAGGATCTGGGCGCCCAGTCCGACCTCCCGCCATTGCGTGTTGCGCCGGCGCTCCGAAGCGGTCACCTCTTCGCCGGATTCGGCGAGGGTCGAGGCCGGAACCCCGGAGGTGCCGTCGCGCAAATAAACCAGCACCCCGCGCCCGGCCGCCGCGAACCGCTGCAGGGCGGCGTGAATGGGCTTGGCGCCGCCGAACACATCGTCGATGACATTGGCGCGGTGGAGGCGGGTCGGCACCTTGCCGCCGTCGCCGATAGTGCCATAGACAAAAGCGTAGTGATGCACCTTGTCGAACGGTGTCACATACGCATAGCCCAAAAGCTCGCCGATCTCGCTATGCACCTTGAACTCGGCGACGCGGGTGACGAGCTTCTCGCGGGCCTGGCGGTAGGCGATCAGCTCGGCGACCGAGACGCGCCGCAGGCGGTGTCGATCGGCAAAAGCCGCGACCTGCGGCCCGCGCATGACGGTGCCGTCATCATTGACGAGTTCGCAGATCGCGGCCACCGGTTCGAGCCCGGCAAGCCGGCAGAAATCGACCGCCGCCTCGGTATGGCCGGAGCGCATCAGCACCCCGCCCTCCTTGGCGATCAGCGGAAAAATGTGCCCCGGTCGCACAAAATCGGCGCGGCCGGCGTTGTTGTTGGCGAGGTTGCGGATCGTCGCGGTGCGGTCCTCGGCCGAGATGCCGGTGGTCGTGCCGTGGCGATAATCGACCGAGATCGTAAAGGCGGTGCCATGGATTGCGTCGTTGTCCGCGACCATCGGCGCCAGATGCAGGCGCTGTGCGATCTCGCCGGTCAGCGGCGCGCAGACGATGCCGCAGGTATGGCGGATGATAAAGGCGAGCTTGTCCGGGGTGGCGTGAACCGCGGCAAGAATGAGGTCGCCCTCGTTCTCGCGGTCGTCATCGTCGTTGACCACGATGATCTCGCCGGCGGCAAATGCTTCGATCGCCTTCCGGATCCGGGATTGCGACACTCTCTTCCCCTTGCACACGCCGCGCTTAAACAAAGCCGTTGGCGGCGAGAAATCGCGGATTCGCCAGCCGCAGCCGCGCGAACGTCAATCGCCACAGAATAGCGCGGGCCCGCGCCGACCGCTCCGGCGAATTCTCGAAGGCGCCGATGCGCAGCCCGCAGGCAAAGCGGCGCAGCAGGGCGCGGTCATCGGCGCCGACCGGCGTTTCGAGCAACGATCGCAAATCGTCCAAAATCGCCTCGGTCGCGGCCGGAGGTCCGCTCCCGCGCGCCGCGATCGCCAGGCAATTGGCGATGAGCCGGGCGTCAAGATGGCGTTCGGCCGGCAAGAGCGGCAGCAGCTCTTCGATCAGCACAATGCGTGCCAGCGCAAGCAGATCGCCCGGGGATGGCAGATCGGCGGCGAGCGGGTCCCATGCCGGCGGCGAGGGCTCCGGCTCGCGGCGGTCTTCCGGCGGCGCGCCGCTCGGATCAAGGAGCAGCAACAGGGCCAATTCGCATTCGCCGGCGCGGCGCCCGGTCAAGGCCAGATCGAGGCTTCGTTCGCCGTGCAACCGGTGGCGGTCGCATTGCTGCAAGGCGATGACCGCCCAGCGCACGCTCGCAAACGCCTCCCAGAACCGGACGCGGTCGGGGTCGATGGCGCGTCCGCTCTCGCCCTCGTAGCCGCGATAGAACGATCCGCGCGCGGCGATCCCGCCGGCTTCGCGGTCGAGCCGCGCAAACCGCCAGTTGCGGCAACAGAACCAGCCGATGTCCTCATGCGGGTCGCTCCACCCGGCAAATTCCCAATCGAGAATACCGGTGAGTTGTGTCCCGTCGACCAGGTAGTTGCCGGTGCGGAAATCGCGGTGGCACAGCACCGCTTCGGCCGGGGCCGGGCGATGGGTTTCGAGCCAGTGCATCGCCCATTCGAGCACCGGCCGCGGCGCGGCGTATTGATCGAGATAGCGGCGAAAGGCGGCGATGTGGTGCTCGGGGCCGGCGGTATCGGGCGGGCTCAGAAAGCCGAGATCGGGGCGGGGCGGGCGAATCCGGTGAATGCGGGCGAGCTGGCGGCCGAGCTCTTCGGCGATCGCCGGCAACGCCGGCTCGAGCGCGGGATCGCGGGTGATGCGGTGCGCGGCCGCATAGCCGGCGGCGCGGCGCATGACAAAAAACGGCTTGCCAAAGATCGCCGGGTCGGCGGCGGCAAACAGCGGTTCCGGCACCGTGACGCCGGCGGCAAAGGCGGCTTTCAACACCGCGAATTCCTGCATCCGGTCGAGACTTGACGGCACGCCGGTATCGCCGGCCGCGCGCAACACCAGGCGCTGCTCGCCGGCCAGCATGCCGCCGGCAAAGACCGCGTCCACGCCCCAGTTTTCCTGGATCGCGCCGCCCGTCAGCGGCACCAGCGCGGTGATCGTGCAGCGCTCCGCGCCGCTTGCCGCGGCCAGAAACCGCGCCAGCGCCGCCCTGCGGTCGGCCGCCGGCGGCCGCGCCGCCTCAGATCGGGGCAACCCCGTGTCCGCCATCGACCGGGATCACGGCGCCGGTGATATAAGCTCCGGCCGGCGAGGCCAGGAGCAGCATCGCGCCGTCGAGGTCGTCAAGCTGTGCCACCCGCCGTAGCGGAATGCGCGCCGCCAGCCGCCGGCCGGCATCGCTCTGCAGAAACTCGCGGTTCAAATCGGTTTCGAGATAGCCCGGCGCCAGCGCGTTGACGAGGATCCGGTGGCGGGCGAACTCCATCGCCAATACCCGGGTCAGATGAATAAGGCCGGCCTTTGCCGCGCAATAGGCGGGCACATGGGCGATGGTGCGCAAACCCAACACCGAGGCGATGTTGACAATCCGCCCGGGACGCTGCTGTGCGACGAGATGGCGGGCGAAATGTTGGGCGGCGAGCCAGGCGCCCTTGAGGTTGGTGTCGAGCACATGATCCCAATCGGCTTCGCTGTGCTCGAGGACGGGTTTGGCGACGCTGACCCCGGCATTGTTGACGAGCAGGCTAAGCGGGCCGATCGCCTCCTCGGCGGCGGTGACCGCCGCGGCGATACTGTCGGCGCGGGTCACGTCGAGCGCGATCGCCACCGCCCGGCCGCCCTCGGCTTCGATGTCGCGCGCAGCCTCGGTCAGTCGGTCGAGGCGGCGGGCGGCCAGCGCCACGCGCGCCCCGGCGGCGGCAAGCAGCCGTGCCAGATGCCGGCCGATGCCGCTCGACGCCCCCGTAACCAGGGCCGCCTCGCCGGCGAGATCAAAGCGCGGCAGCGGTGTCATGGCGCGACCGGCGGCGCGACCCGAGCCTCGCCGCGGCAGGCGCGGGATGTCCCCGCCTTGGCGCGCGCCCGGCCGACGATCGGAGCGGCGATCGGCGTGCGGTTCATGATCCGAGCTTGCTCGCGCGTTCGCGCAATTCGAATTTCTGTACCTTGCCGGTCGAAGTCTTGGGCAGCGGCCCAAACACGACCGTGCGCGGCACCTTGTAATGGGCGAGATGGGCGCGGCACCAGGCGATCACCTCGTCGGCGGTCAGCGGCGGCGCATCCGGGATCGGGGTCACAAACGCACACGGGCTCTCGCCCCAGACCGGGTCGGGCCGGGCCACCACCGCCGCCTCCATGATACGCGGGTGGCGATAAAGCGCCTCTTCGACCTCGAGCGACGAGATGTTTTCGCCGCCGGAAATGATGATGTCCTTGGCCCGGTCCTTGATCTCGACATAGCCGTCGGGGTGGGTAACGGCGAGGTCGCCGGTGTGAAACCAGCCGCCGGCAAAGGCTTCGGCGGTCGCAGTCGGGTTTTTCAGATATCCCTTCATCAGCGTGTTGCTGCGAAGCACCAGCTCGCCGATGGTCTGGCCGTCGGCGGGCAAATCGGCCATCGCGGCATCGACCACGCGTTGCCCGGCCAAGGTCAGGCTCGCCACGCCCTGGCGGGCCATGCGGCCGGCGCGTTCGGCCAGCGGCAATCCGTCCCATTCCGTCTGCCACGCGCACACGGTCGAGGGGCCATAGCTCTCGGTCAGGCCGTAAAGATGGGTCACGCGAAACCCCATCCGTTCCATCGCCTCGATCACCGCCGAGGGCGGTGCGGCGCCGCCGGTCGCCACCTCGACAACATGGCCGAAGCGCCGCTTGACCGCGTCCGGGGCATGGATCAGCAGGTTCAGCACGATCGGGGCGCCGCACAAATGCGTCACCCGGTGCTCGGCGATCAGGTGAAAAATCGCGGCCGGCTCGACCCGCCGCAGGCAGATATGGGTTCCGGCCACCGCCGTCACCGCCCAGGGGTAGGTCCAGCCGTTGCAGTGGAACATCGGCAAGGTCCACAGATAGACCGCATGCCGATCGAGACCGAAGGTGATCGCATTGCCGAGCGCGTTCAGATAGGCGCCGCGGTGATGATAGACGACCCCTTTGGGGTTGCCGGTTGTGCCCGAGGTGTAATTGAGGGCGATCGGCGCCCATTCATCGGCGGGTCCGGTCCAATCGGCGTCCGGGTCGCCGGCGGCGAGAAACGCCTCGTAATCGACGCCGCCCGCCGAATCGGCGCCGTGGCCATCGTCAATTTCGACGAGCGGTAGCGCGCGCCCGAGCTGCGCCAATGCCGCTTTGACGACCGGAGCATATTCGCGGTCGGCGATCAGCAATTTCGCCTCGCCATGGTCGAGAATGAAGGCGATCGAAGGCGGGTCGAGACGGGTATTGAGCGCGTTCAGCACCGCCCCGGCCATCGGCACGCCGAAATGCGCTTCGAGCAGGGCGGGGATATTTGGCGCCAGCACCGCAACCGTGTCGCCGCGGTTGATGCCGCGGCCGCGGAGCGCATCTGCGAGCCGCCGGCAGCGCCGGTAGAAATCGCGGTAGCTGTGGCGCTGCTCGCCATGCACGACGGCGAGCTTGCCGGGATAGACGGCGGCGGCCCGCGCCAGAAAGGCGAGCGGCGTCAGCGCCGTGAAATTGGCGGCGTTGCGCGCAAGATGCGGCGCGTCAAACGGCTCGGCCGGAAGCGACACGATCGACCTGTGGCAGCGTTGTTCGATCCTGCCGCATCCTCCCGGGCCTGTCGCCCAAGGTCAAGCCGGCTCGACGGCAGATCGACGCCGCATTTGCTCCAGGAGCGCCTCGGCGGCGGTTTCGCCGCGCGCCGGCCGCGAAGCGGGCTGCATCTGACCGGCTCGGGATTTGGTATGCTCCAACCCGCGGTTGACGCATGAAAAGAGAACTCGGTTTCGACGTCACAGGATGATTGCGGCCCGCATTGCCAAGCTCGTCATGGTCGGCTCGCTGGCGGCCTTTGCGCTGCTGGTCGCGTTCGACAATGTGACCGATTACCCGACCAACTATGCCTTTGTCCGCCATGTCATGAGCATGGACACGACCTTCCCCGGCAACGGGCTGCTTTATCGCCGCATCAGCTCGCCCGTTCTGTGGAACGCCGCCTATGCGCTGATCATCGCCGGCGAGGCGCTGACCGGCCTGTGTTTTACGATCGCAACCGTGGCGATGGCGGTGGCGCTGAGAGCCGATGCCGGCCGCTTCGCCCGCGCCAAGCGGATGGTGTTTGCCGGCGCCGCGGTCGGCTTTCTGGTGTGGTTTTTCGGCTTTATGGTTGTCGGCGGCGAGTGGTTTGCGATGTGGCAATCGCCGCAATGGAACGGCCAGCAGGCCGCGTTCCGGTTCTATATGACGATGCTTGCGGTGCTGATCTTTGTCAACCAGCGCGACCGCGATCTCGCCTGAGAGACCGGTGCCGAGGGCGCCGCCCCAGGGCCGGGGTCATGGCACGATCCGGCGCGCTGCCGCCGCCAGCGCGGCGACCGCCAATTGTTGCGTCCGCCGGGGGAGGCCCAGCGGTTTCAGCAACATGCGGGCGGTCATCTGGGCCGGGAAATGCGGGCGCAGCAGCAGCCGGCATTGCCGATGGATGCGCCGATAGACGGCCTTGTCCAATCGCGTGCCCGGCCGATGGGCGAGATGGACGTGCTTGAGCACGACAAGCCGGTCCTCGCCGCCGGTCATGCGCAGACGGCGCCACAAGGCCGCGGCGACATCGCCACGGGCCGCGCGCTCAATCTCGCGGTATTTGCGAAAATATCGATAGAAGTGCTTGTAGTGGCGGATCTCGTCTTCGGCGATCCGGCGGGTCAGCGCCGCCAGCACCGGCTCATGGCTGGCGCGCGACAGGCAGGTGTAAAAGCTCGCGGTGCCGGTTTCGACGACGCAGCGCGAGGCCATCTCAAGCCCCCGCGCCCTTTCCAGCGCGTCCTCGCAAAACGGCCGGAACTCCTCGACAAAGGCCGCGCGCACCGTTTCCCAGTCGAATTGCGGCCAGGCCGTCTCGACATAGCGGCGCAAGGCCCGCCCATGCTGCAATTCCTCCGGCAGCCAATATTCCGCCAGCCAGGTTGTCACCTCGTCGTCGCCGGCAAAATATTCGATCAAATTTGCCGTGTAGAGATCGGTGGCGCTTTCCATCAGCGACGCCGCCGTGATCATGTAAAACAGCGCCTCGCTGGACCCCGCTTCGTCGCGGCGGATTTGCCGCCAGGGAATGTCGGCGAGCGACCAGTGCGGACGGGAAAGGCGGTGTCGTCGCGCGGCGACGGTCATGGTTGCGGTGGAGGCGGCGGGCTCCATCGGGGATTAAAGAACCTCCTCAAAATGTGAACATGGCACTTTCGGGGCCGAGGCCGAGCAGGATCTGCCCGACCGTTTCGAAATGCGCCTGCCGGCCCTGATATTGCTGGATGACCGTATGGATGTCGCGAAACCGGCGTTCAAACGGGTTCTGCTCGAAGATCGCGGTCGCGCCGGCGGCATGGTAGAGCAGGTCGACCGCGTCTTTGGCCTGGTGAATGGCCCAGGTCGAGGCAAGGCGGATCAGGGTGTGGTGGGCCGGGGTCAATCGCCGGTTGTTCTGTTCGGCTTCGCGCCCGATATCGCCGAGCGCCCGCAGCAGGTAGGCGCGGGCGGCGCCCACCCGGGCCTCGGCCTGGGCGACTTGCGACTGGACGGCATTGTCGTCGCGCAGGGTGCGTCTGGCCCCGCGCGGGATCTTGTCGCGCGCCAATTCGATGAAGGCGTCGAGAACGGCGCGCGCAACGCCAAGCGCCACTCCGGCAAAGCCGGCGGAATAGACGTTGCTGCTGCTGAACGCATAAAGCAGACCGGGTTCGCGCGGTCTGGCTTCGGCGCTGCGCTCGACCGTGTACTCCTCGGGCACAAACAGGTCGTCGACCGTGTAGGTGTCGCTGCCGGTACCGCGCAGCCCGACGACCCGCCAGGTGTCGGACATCCGCACGCGCGACTTGGGAAACAGCAGGGTACGCAACACCGGGCTGCCGTCCGGGCGCAGCCGCGGTGCCCCATCCGCCTCCGACACCGCGACATGGGCGCCGAGCCATGAGGCATGGTGGCTGCCGCTGGCAAAGCCCCAGCTGCCGGTCAACCGATAGCCGCCCGGCACCGCCCGCGCCTCGCCTGCGCCCGGCGGACCCCAGGCGACAATGCCGCGCGGCCCGCCGAAGATCTCGCTTGCGATCTCGGGTTTCAGATAGGCCGCGGTCATCGAGCAGCCGCAAGCCTGGCCCAGGCACCACGCCACGCTTGCATCATGGCGGGCGATTTCTTCGATGACCGGAACATATTCAACCGGCGGCAGTTCGGCGCCGCCCAGCGAGCGGGGCAGGAGGAGCCGGAAAAAGCCGGCTTCGATCAGCGCCGCGACCACCGGCTCCGGCAATTCGCGGCGCTGTTCGATCATGGCCGCGGCGGCGGCGAGTTCGGGGCCGAGCGTCCGCGCCCGTTCCAGGTAGGATGCCCCCGTCGTCGTTTCGTTCGCTCTCTGCGCACTCCTTAGCGGCATCCTCGCCTCTGCCACACCCGACACCCTCGCGGGTTGCATTCATATTAGCTATTAGCGCAGCGCCGCTGATACCGGAATATCTGTTGGCTGGCGCGGCCATACGCGCCCCCTCGGCGGCATGATCGGCCGAATCGGGCGTCATCGATCTTCCGCCTGACCGGGCGGCGGCACTGCGCGCGGCGGCACAAGCGATCTGCATCGCCGGTTGCGCGATGGAAGTCTCGGCGTGCACGATGCCGCCGGAAGGGAGCAATGCAGCCCGAGGGCAACCTGGCCGCGGTCAGCGCCGCACTTGGCGAACGCCTGACACCGGGCCGGATCGGCGCGGTCGCGCTGCGCAACCGGCTGGTGCTGCCGGCGAAGATCACCGGGTTCGCCGACGCGACCGGCGAGGCGACCGAACCGATGGTGCGGTACTGCGAGGCGCTGGCGCGAGGCGGCGCCGGGCTCGTCGTGATCGAGCATGCGGCTTCCGATTCGCCGTCGCGCCGCCGCGACCCGGTGCTTGCGCTCGACGACGACCGGGTTGTGTCGCGGTTGCGGCAATTGGCCGGGCGCGTCCACGCCGCCGGTGCGGCTGCCGCGATCGCAATTGCCGGGGCGGTTCTCCCGGTCACCGCCGGGCCCGCCGGCGACGATGCGTCGCCCTATAAAATGCCGCACCGGCGTCGTGGCCGCGGCGCAACGCCGCCGGATCGGCCGCCGACGATCAGCCGAGCCGACCTCGCGCGGTGTGTCGAGGCGCATTGTGCGGCGGCACGCCGCGCCGCGCTGGCCGGCTTTGATCTGGTTGAATTGCCGGTCTGCGGCGGCCGGCTCCTCGGCCAGTTTCTCGAGGGCGGCGCGCCGGGCTGCCCCGACGAATATCAGGGGACGCTCGAAAATCGCGCGCGATTGCTGCTCGACCTGTTGCGCAGGCTGCGATGCGACCTGCCCGGGCTCGGCATCGTCGTGCGGCTTGCCGCCCCCGATCGCCATTCGGGCAGCCTCGACCCGGAAGAAAGCGTGCGGGTGGCGCGCTGGGCCGCGGCAACCGGTGCGGCGGCGATCCATGTGACGAGCCACGTCACCAGCGGTCGGGCCGCAGCCCGCTGGCGGCCAAGGCTCGCGTTTCCGCGGCGCCCCGTGCTTCGCGGCCGGTTTCTCGACCATGCCGCGCGCCTGCGCGGGGAGATTGCCGTCCCGGTTATCGTCGGCCCGGTGGGCGATGAGGCCGCTGCTGCCGTGCTTGCCGCCGGCAAGGCCGATTTTGTGATGCTCGCAGGCGTGCCGGGTGGCGGCCGGCAACGCAAGAACCCCTCCGCAATCCCGCAGCCTCAGCGGGAACGCTGAAGACGCTCGAGAAGCGCGGCGCAGTGCTGCGCGCTCTCGTCTTCGGACGCGAAAAAATCGTCGATCAGATCGAGATCCGCAGCCGGACGCGTACGGCGGAAACCGACCCCGTGGCGGGCCGCGATTTCGCCCAGGCGCCGCGCGACATCGGCCCGCCCGGCGAAGATCACCGCTTCGACCCCGATCCGGATTGCGGCAAGGACGGCGCCGGGCTGGTCGCCGCAATCGAGCAACGCGGTGCAGCGCGCGGCGGGAACCGCCGCCCGGGCTGCGTCGACCAGCGCTGAAAACCAGCCGACCCCGGCGCACACCCCGGCATTGGCCGCGCTCAACAACCTGACCGGTTGCCCGGCCCGGGCGGCGGCCTTGAGCGCCCCGATCGCCTGCGCCAGCGTATAAACCACGACGACCGGGTTGCCGTCGCCGACCTCCCCTTCGGGGTCGCCGCGGTGGTTGGGTTCCTCACAACAATGGTCGCCGGCGCGGCTCATCACCCATCTGGCGCAGCGGCTCCGCGGCCGGTCAGTGCATCTGGCCGAACAGCGCCGCCACCTCGACCATGCGGTTCGAGAACCCCCATTCGTTGTCGTACCACGCCAGGATCCGAACAAAGCGCTTGTCGAGCACCTGGGTCTGGGTCACATCGAAGGTCGAGCTGTGTGGGTCATGGTTGAAATCGACCGACACCGTCGGCGCCTTGTTGATGCCGAGAATGCCCTTCAAGCGGTTCGATTTCGCGGCATCTTCCATCAGCGCATTGATCTCGGCGGCTTCGGTGTCGCGCGAGGCATCGAAGGTCAGGTCGATCAGCGACACATTGGCGGTCGGCACCCGGATCGCGGTGCCGTCGAGCTTGCCCTTCAAGGCCGGCAACACCAGGCCGATCGCCCGCGCCGCCCCGGTCGAGGTCGGGATCATCGATAAATTGGCGGCGCGCGCCCGCCGCAGGTCGCCGTGCAAAGTGTCTTGCAGGCTCTGGTCGCCGGTATAAGCGTGGATTGTCGTCATAAAGCCGCGTTCGATGCCGATTCCCTGGTGCAGCACAAACGCCACCGGCGCCAGGCAGTTGGTTGTGCACGAGCCGTTCGAGATCACCTTGTGATCGGCCTCAAGCCCTTATGATTGACCCCCATCACCACGGTGAAATCGGCGCCGTCGGCCGGGGCCGAGATGATGACCTTCTTGGCGCCGGCTTCGAGGTGCTTGGCCGCGGCCTCGCGCTTGGTGAAAATGCCGGTGCATTCGAGCGCGACATTGACGCCAAGCTCGCGCCACGGCAATTTGGCCGGATCGCGCTCGGCTGTGACGCGGACCTTGCCCTGGCCGGCGTCGAGCCAGTTGTCGCCGCTGGTGACTTCCCGGGGAAAGCGGCCGTGCACGCTGTCATATTGCAACAGATGGGCATTGGTCGCGACCGGCCCGAGATCGTTGATGCCGACCACTTCGAGCTGCTGTTCGGGATGCTCCAAGGCCGCGCGCATGACCAGCCGACCGATGCGGCCGAAACCGTTGATCGCTACCCGTACCGCCATCGCTTTCTCCTCCCGCGAGCGCTTTGCCGCAGCTTAGCCCAGATGCGGCCGATGCGGGAAGCGGGCGAGCGGTATCAGGATCGCGGCCAATGGGCCGTCGCATTGCGATCGCGCGCCGCCGGATGGCAAGCGACGCGCGCGTCTTCCCGGTTTAGCGCCAGCGATAAACCCAATGCGGCCCGTGGCGCACCCACCGCCCGTGCGGACCCCAGCCGCCGCGCCACTCCCAGCGGCCGTGCGGGTCCTTCTGCCACCATCCGTATTGGTAGGGCGGCCGCGCCGAAAAGGCCGGCGTGACCAGCGTTGTGCTGACCAGCGATGTGCTGGCCAAGACCGCAATCACCATCATGCCCCAGAACTTGCGCACCATATCCTCCATCGGCTCCGCCGCGTGACGGTTGTGGGCCGGCGGGCGTGCACACAGTCGTACTGCCGCACGACAGGAACGCCGGCCGATTGAGGCAAACATCGCCTATGCGTTTTGGTTCAGCCGACGGCGCCGCATCCCGCATGCGGCGAACTTGCGCCGGATGGGGCGCGACCGCCATCGGCTTCCGCCAAGGCGGGCGCAACCCGGGTTCAGGGGTCAGAGCAGCGCGCGGGCGGCCTCGACAACCTTCTCGGCGGTGATCCCGAAATAGGGGTAGAGCGCTTCGCCCGGTGCCGAGGCGCCAAAACCGTGCATGCCGACAAAGGCGCCGCCGGGTCCGATCCAACGGTCCCATCCCTCGCGCACCGCGGCCTCGACCGCGACCCGGGGGGTGCTGCCCAGAACCTCATTGCGGTAGTCGTCGGATTGCGCCTCGAACAATTCCCAGCACGGCATCGAGATGACCGCCGCCGCGATGCCGTCCTTGGCCAGCGCTTCACGGGCGGCCATCGCGATCGACACTTCCGAGCCGGTGGCGAGCAGGCTCACCCGGCGCGGCCCCGCGGCCTCGGCCAGGACATAGGCGCCCCGTGCCGAGCGGTTCTCGGGCGACGGCTCGTGGCGCAGCAGCGGCAGGGCTTGCCGGGTCAGCGCCAGCAATGCGGGGGCGTTGCGCCGCGCCAGCGCCAGCGCCCAGCATTCGGCGGTCTCGACCGGGTCGGCCGGCCGGTACACGTAAAGACCGGGGATCGCGCGCAATGCCGCGAGGTGTTCGACCGGCTGATGGGTCGGCCCGTCCTCGCCGAGCCCGATCGAATCATGCGTCATCACATAAACCACGCCCGCGCCCATAAACGCCGACAGCCGAATCGCCGGCCGGCAGTAATCGGAAAAGGTCAGAAACGTGCCGCCATAAGGAATGAGCCCGCCATGCACGGATGCCGTTCATCGCCGCCGCCATGCCATGCTCGCGCACCCCCCAATGGATATAGCGGCCGGAATAGTCGCCGGGCCGAACCTCTCGCAAATCCTTGGCGCGGGTGTTGTTGGAGGGGGTCAGATCGGCCGAGCCGCCGACCAGTTCGGGCACCGCGCGGGTCAGGCTGTCGAGCACCGCACCCGAGGCCTGGCGGGTGGCGATCTTGGCGTTGGTCTTGCGGAATTCGGCGCAGACTTGCGCCAGCGCGGCATCGACCCCGGCCGGAAGTTGGCCGCGCTGGCGGCGCAGGAATTCGCCGCGCCGGTCGGCGGGCAGGGCGGCCAGCCGCGCTTCCCAGGCCTGGCGCAGCGCCGCACCGCGAGCTCCGGCCGCGCGCCAGGCGGCGAGCACATCATCGGGCACCACAAAGGGTGGATAGTTCCAGCCGAGGCGCTCGCGCGCCGCCGCAATCTCGCCCGCCCCGAGCGGCGAGCCATGGGCCGCGGCGGTGCCGGCCTTGGTCGGCGCGCCAAAGGCGATCACCGTGCGACAGGCGATCAGGCTCGGCCGGTCGCTGTGCTGGGCGCGCTCGATCGCCGCGGCGATCGCATCGGTATCGTGCCCGTCGATGCGCTCGGCGGCCCAGCCATGGGCGCGAAAGCGCAGCACCTGGTCGTCGGAAACCGCAAGGCTGGTCGGCCCGTCGATCGAGATCGAATTGTCGTCGTAGAGCACGATCAATTTGTTGAGGCGCAGATGGCCGGCAATCGACAACGCCTCGTGGCTGATGCCCTCCATCAGGCAGCCGTCGCCGCAAAACACATAGGTGTAGTGGTCGACCACATCGCTGCCGAATTGGGCGGCCAGCATGCGCTCGGCCAGCGCCATGCCGACCGCATTGGCGAG
>JAJPIH010000175.1 GCA_021324875.1 Alphaproteobacteria bacterium | reverse complement strand
TAGGCGCGGATCGCCGGAAAGCGCTCGAAATAGGCGCGGATATAGGCCGCCGCCTCGGCCTGCGGCACGCCGATCTGGGCACCGAGCCCGAACGCGCTGATGCCGTAGATGATGCCGAAATTGATCGCTTTGGCGCGACGGCGGGTATTGGCGTCCATCGCTGCGAGCGGCACGCCGAACACCTGGCTCGCGGTCAGGGCGTGAATGTCGATCCCGTCGTGAAACGCCTGGCGCAACTCCGGAATATCGGCGACGTGGGCGGCCAGGCGCAATTCGATCTGGCTGTAATCGGCCGACAGCAACACATGCCCCGGCTCGGCGATAAAGGCGCGGCGGATGCGCAGCCCCTCCTCGGTGCGGATCGGGATGTTCTGCAGGTTGGGGTTGTTCGACGAAAACCGCCCGGTCGCCGCCACCGCCAGCGCGTAGGAGGTGTGCACGCGCCCGGTCTCGGCATCGATCTCGTCGCCGAGCGCATCGGCATAGGTCGATTTGAGTTTGGTCAACTGGCGCCATTCCAGCACCTGGCGCGGCACCGGGTGCAGCGGCGCCAGCTCTTCGAGGATCGAGGCGTCGGTGCCGTAAGCGCCGGTCTTGCCCTTTTTGCCGCCGGGCAGCCCGAGCTTTTCAAACAGCACGTCGCCCAGTTGTTTGGTCGAGCCGATGTTGAATTCGTTGCCAACCGCGGCATAGATGTCGCGCTCGAGGGCGGCGATTCGCTGGGCGAAATCGCGCGACAACTCGGCGAGCGCGGCGCGATCGACCTTGATCCCCTCGCGTTCCATCGCCGCCACGACCGGCGCCAGCGGCCGTTCGATCGTCTCGTAGAACGCGGTCATATGCTCGCGCACCAGGCGCGGCTTGAGCAGCATGTGCAGCCGCAAAGCCGCGTCGGCGCGCTCGGCGGCAAAATCGCGGGCCCGCTCGCGCGCCACTTCGGCAAACGCAATCAAGCTCTTGCCGGTGCCGATCAGCTCCTTCAACGGGATCAGATCGTGCTCGAAGGCGCGCTTGGCGGTGGACTCGATGTCGTGATCGAACTGGCCGCCATCGAGCACATAGGACATCAGCATCGTGCAATCATGCGGTGCCAGCGCCACCCCCCAACGCGACAGCACATGCGCAAGGCTCTTGATGTCGTGGCCGATTTTGAGAACGCCCGGCGCTTCAAGCAGCGGCCGCAATTTGGCGATCGCGTGTTCGCGGCTGAGCCCGCGCCCATGCCCGGCGGCCGGCGCCGCGTTCGGCCCGCCGCTGGTCGCATCGGCAAGCGGCAGGGCCGGGGCGGGGTCGGCCGGGGTGTCGCCCGCGGCCGGCGATGGCCGCGCCGCGCCGGGGTGGATCAGCGACGCATAAGCGGCCATGCCCGGCGCCAGCGCCAGCGCGATCCCGGCCAGCTCCGGACGGCGGCCGGCAACCGCGCTGGTGGCCGCCCACAACGCCACCGCGCCCGCCTCGAAAGCCGCCGCGATCCACTGGTCGAGCCCCTCCTCGGTATCGATCAGCGCGTAGCTGCGCGGCGCCGTAAAAGGCGGGATTTCCGGCACCGCCGGCTCGCTCGGCCCGCTCGGCGGCGGTGCGGCGAGGTCGAGGCGGCGGACAATGCGCGATTTGAGCGAGCGAAATTCCATCTCGTCGAGAAACGCAAACAGCTTCTCGGGATCGTAGGGTTTCGCCTGCAACGCCGATAACGGGCAGGGCAATGGCACATGGTCGTCGAGCTTGACGAGCTCCTTGGAGAGCCGTGCCTTGGCCGCATTCTCGATCAGCGCCTCGCGGCGCTTGGGCTGTTTGATCTCCTGGGCATGGGCGAGCAGGGTTTCGAGGTCGCCATAGGTGTTGATCAGTTCGGCCGCGGTCTTGACCCCGATGCCCGGCACCCCCGGCACGTTGTCGGTGCTGTCGCCGCACAAGGCTTGCACATCGACGACCTTGTCGGGCCCGACGCCGAATTTCTCGCGCACTTCGGCCTCGCCGATCGGACGGTCGGTCATCGGGTCGCGCATCTGCACCTTGTCGCTGACAAGCTGCATCAGGTCTTTGTCTGAGGACAGGATCGTGACCTTCGCGCCGGCCTCGACCGCGTGGCGAGCATAGGTCGCGATCAGATCGTCGGCTTCGAAATCGGGCAGCTCGATCTGGCAGATGTCGAAGGCGGCCGCGGCGCGCCGGACATGCTCGAGCTGCGGGCGCAGATCGTCCGGCATCTCGCGCCGGTTGGCCTTGTAATCACTGTAAAGGCGGTGGCGAAAACTGCGTCCGGCGGCATCGAAAATGACGGCAATATGATCGGCGTCGGTCTCGCGCCGGTACTTGTCGATCATGTTGCAAAACAAAAACGCCACCTCGGTCGGCATGCCGTCCGATTGCCGCTGAAAGCCCCCAGAAGCGGCCTTGGGGTCGCGGGCCCGCGCGAAATAGGCGCGAAAGATGAAGCCCGAGCCGTCGATCAAAAACACATGGCGCGGCGCGGCGGCCGGCGCTTCGGCGGCGGGGGCCGAGATTGTGGCGGCGGGGGCTTGGTCGATCGCGACAGTGACATCGTCCACGGGCTGCCCCCTAGGCTGAGGTTTCGGTCTCGGACCGCGGCGACGGCGGGTTCGTCGCCGGTGGCGTCGGTGCGGCTGTCTCGGCCGCGGCGCGGTAGACGAACAGGCGCGAACAATACGGGCATTCGGCCCGCCCCAGCGGGGCGAGGTTGAGATAAACGCGGGGATGGCCGAGCGGTCCGCCGCCGCCATTGCAGGCCGCGACCATCTCGGTGATATACAGGGTTTCGGCGGGTCCCATCGGCTCGTCGCCTAATTCTGAACCGGTGCAAGCGCGGCAACCGGTTGACCATTTCGGGCAGCCGATGATACCCATCGCCGGCGGCCGATCAATGATAGGCTGCCCGTCGCGCGTGCGGCAGGCCCGCGTTGTTCGGGGAAACCGGCGCCCGGCCCCAGGATCAGCGGCCGGCGCCGCCGCACAAACCGCCGCGGCAGAGCCTACGCCGACACGGCAGAGGCGGTGTTGGGACGCGCGTGCGACAATCTCGCTCCGGGTTTCTTCTGTTGGGTTTGGGCCTGTGGCTGGCGGTGGCCGTCGCCAGTTTGTCGAGTTGCGCCGACGCGCCGCGCCGCGACCCGTCGCCGAGCGCGCCGGCCGCGCAAACCGAGGCGGTTGTCGCCGAGCGCCCGGCCTTTATCGGCGACAGCTTTCTCACCACCGACGGCTTGCGCTTGCCGTTGCGGCGCTGGCTGCCGCCGGGGCGGCCCAAGGCCGTGATACTGGCGCTGCACGGCTTCAACGACTACAGCCATGCCTTTGCGATGCCGGCAAAGATCTGGGCCGAGGCGGGCATCGCCACCTACGCCTATGACCAGCGCGGATTTGGCGGGGCGCCGGGGCGCGGGCGATGGCCCGGGCGGGCGGCGCTGGCGACCGATGTCGCGGCGGCCTGCGACGTGTTGCGGCGGCTCTATCCGGAGGTGCCGCTTTATCTGCTCGGGGAAAGCATGGGGGCGGCGGTCGCGATTGTCGCAATGACCGGCGAGGCGGGCACGCCGATTCCCAATATCGACGGCCTGATCCTGGTCTCGCCGGCGGCGTGGGGCCGGGCGACGATGGGCCTGTTGCCGCGGGTCGCCCTTTTTGTCGGGGTGCGTCTGTTCCCGAACTTGAAATTGACCGGGCAGAGCCTGCACATCCTCGCCTCCGACAATATCCCGATGTTGCGCGCACTGGCGCGCGACCCGATGGTGATCAAGCGCACACGGGTTGACGCGATCTGGGGTCTTGTCAACCTGATGGATGCCGCTCTGGAGGCGGCGCCGCGGCTGCGCGGGCGGGTGCTGGTCATGTATGGCGGCCATGACGAGGTCATCCCGAAACCGCCGGTGCGCCGATTTGTGCGTGCGCTGCGCCGCGATCCGCGCGACCATCCGCGCATCGCCTACTACCCGCATGGTTACCATATGCTGCTGCGCGACCTCGACGGCCCGACGATCAGCGCCGATATCGCCGGGTGGGTGCGGATGCCGGGAGCGCCGCTGGCCTCGGGCGCCGACCGCGGCGGTCTGGCCGCCGCTCGCGCGGTCACAAGCGAGGCATTGCTGTCGGGACGCTAGAATGCCCTCGCCCGAGCTCATACGGCTATTGGTCTTGCTGGCGGTTGCCAATGGCGTGCCGCTGCTGGCGCAAAAGCTGCTGGGCCGCCGTTACGCCTACCCGGTCGATGGCGACTATCATTTTGTCGACGGGCGGCCGCTGTTCGGGCGGGCCAAGACCTTGCGCGGCGTGGCCGGTGCGATCGCGGCCAGCACCGCCGCGGCGCCGCTGATCGGCCTCAGCTGGCGGATCGGGTTGCTGGTCGGGGCGGCGGCGATGGCCGGCGACCTGTTTTCGAGCTTCTTAAAACGCCGGCTGGGCTGTGCGCCGAGCACGCCGCTGATCGGGCTCGATCAGATCCCGGAATCGCTGTTTCCGCTCCTCGTCTGCGTCGTCCCGCTGTCGCTGACGGCGGTTGATATCATTCTCGGGG
>JAJPIH010000326.1 GCA_021324875.1 Alphaproteobacteria bacterium | reverse complement strand
TGGTCGCCGCGGTGATCGGCGAAGGCGGTTCGGGGGGTGCGATCGCGCTCGCCGCCGGCAATGCGGTATTGATGCTCGAACATGCGGTCTATTCGGTCATCTCGCCGGAAGGCTGCGCCTCGATCCTGTGGCGCGACGCCGGCCACGCGCAGGAGGCGGCCGAGGCGCTGCGGCTGACCGCTAACGATCTTTTGCGCCTCGGGGTGATCGACCGCATTGTAGCGGAGCCGCTGGGCGGCGCGCATCGCTCGCCAAAAGCTGCGATCGACGCGCTCGGCGCGGCGATCGACGACGTTTTACAGGGTCTCGTTGGCACCGACGGGGCGCAACTGCGCGCCCAGCGCCGCGAGAAATTCTTGGCAATGGGCGGTCGCGGGCTGTGAGCGCTCGCCGTTTTGAAAAAATCGGACGCTAGGCGCGCACATTGACCGCACCTTGCGCCTCCCCACATCTAGCGCGGCGCGGCGAAGTCTCGCGATCGCGGCTTCCGCCAGCGTCGGCACCTTTCGCTGAAGGGTGCCTGCTCTTCCGCAGCGGATGGCCATCATGACGCCTCAGGAACGAGACCTGCTCACCACCCTGCTCACGCGTCTGAAAAGCGCGTCCGGCCAGGCCAAGGACCCCGATGCCGAGGCGTTGATCCGGCAGGCCGTGGCCGAGCAGCCGGATGCGCCCTATTTTCTGGCGCAGACGGTGCTGATCCAGGATCTGAGCCTGCACAACGCGCAAAACCGTATCGCCGAACTCGAGCGTCAGCTCGGCGATGCCCAGCGCCAGGCGGCGCAACCGGCCCCGACCAGCTTTCTTGGCAGCCTGTTCGGTCTGCGCTCGACGCAGCCGGCGCCTGCCCCCGCCCCCAGCAGCGGCAGTGTGCCACCCGCCGGTCCGTGGACGCGCGCGCCGCAGGTCGCCGCCGCACCGCCGGCGGCGCCCTACAGCCAAGGATACGGGCCGGGCGGTTACGGTCCCCAGCCGGGCCCCGGCGGCGGTCCTCTTGGCGGAGGCGGCGGCGGCTTTCTGCGCCAAGCCGCGGCAACGGCCGCCGGCGTCGCGGGCGGCGCGCTGCTGTTCCAGGGCATCGAATCCCTGTTTGGCCAACATGCCAGCGCCGGAATTCTTGGCAACCAAGGCGCCACGCCGGGTCTCGGCGAGACCGTCATCAACAATTATTACGGCGAGGCCGGTGCGAACCAGGATTTCTCGGGCGGCAGCTTTGATCCGTCGAGCGGCCAGGACTATGCCGGCGGCGGCGATCCCGGCGGCCAGGATTTCTCGGGCGGCAATTTCGACCCGTCCGGCGGTGATTTGACCAACCAGGATTATGGCTCCGACCAGGATTTCGGCGGCGGTCAAGACCAGGATTTCGGCGGCGGCGATTTCGGCGGCGGCGACCTGAACCAGTGTTGAGCCGGCGTCGCGCCGGGCTGCGTTCCAGCGGCGAGCGCGCGCCGATCAGATCACGCCGGCGCGGCGAAACGCCGCGATCTCGGCGGGTGAATAGCCGTGTTCGGCGAGAACCGCATCGGTGTCGGCGCCGAATTGCGGCGGCGGGGTTTCGATGCTGGGACCGCCATCGGCGAATTTGAACGCCGCCAGGGGCACCGCGAACGGCCCGTCCACCCCCGGCGCCGCGGCAAAGCGGTGGAACACGCCGCGGCTTTGCAGATGCGGGTCGGCGACAGCCTCGGCCATGGTCCTCACCCGCGCCGCCGGCACATGCCGGGCTTGGAGATAGGCCTCCCACTCGTCGGCGGTCCGGGTTTTGATGATCTCTGCGAGCACCGCCGCCTCGCGTTCGCGGTCGGCCTCGCGCGCCTCGTTGTCGTGCTTGATCATGTCGGGGCGCTCGAGAACCTGCCACAGCCGACGCTGCTGACCAAGATTGCTGGCCCCGATCATCAACAGACCGTCCTTGGCCTCATAACAGCTGTTGGTGGCAAAGGGCTGCTTGTTGCCGTGGGGCTTGGGCTCGCTGCCGTTGCGCAGATAGCCCGCCAGATGCGAGCCCATCAGCATCATCGCCACACCGACCATCGCGAGATCGATATATTGGCCGCGGCCGGTGCGCCCGCGCTGGAACAAGGCGCTGGCCAGCGCAAAGGCGCCCATCGTGCCGGTGGCATAATCGACCGCCGGCGCGCCGAATTTGATCGGATTGACCTCCTCGGTGCCGGTCATCGCCATCAGCCCCGACGTCGCCTGGATGACGTGATCATAAGCGGTTTGCTGGCGGCGCGGCCCATCCTGGCCGAACGCCGAGATCGAGCAATAAACGAGGCGCGGGTTGATCGCACTCATGTCGCGGTAGCCGAGCCCCAGCGCCGCGAACGCGCCCGGCCGAAAATTCTCGACCAAAACATCGGCTTTGGCGACCAGCCGCTTGAGGATGTCGCGACCGGCTTCGGTTTTCAGATCGAGGGTGATCGAGCGCTTGTTCGAGCCCTGGGTCAGAAACGAGGTCCCCATATGCCGGCGGTTCAGCTCGCGGTCGGTGCCGGTGCCGCGGCTCTGGTCGGGGTCGTCGGGATGCTCGACCTTGATCACATCGGCGCCCAGTACGGCGAGCTGATAGGCAGCAAACGGGCCGGCCAGCACATTGGTGATGTCGATGATGCGAATTCCCTCGAAGGGTCGGGTCATGAACTGGCTCCTACTGCCGGTTGGGTCAGGCGATGAGCGGCTAGACTAATCGATGAGCGGCGGAAATTCGCCCCCGGATATGAACCAGAACTCGCCATCGCGGGGTGCGGCGAGGCGGACAAATCTGTTGTCGCGGGTCAGCGCAAAGGCGACGTAGCCAAGCCGGGTCAGCCGTGCAAACGCGTCTTCGACGCTGTCGCCGGCGCGCGCCAAATGCTGGCTCAACAATTCCAGCACCAGGACCGGACGGAACCGGCGCAGTGTCGCCTCGCCACCGCGCAGCAGCGCCACCTCCCAGCCTTCGATGTCGGCCTTGACAAAATCAAGGCGGTCGAGCCGCAACGCCTCGCTGGCGGCGTCGAGGGTCGTGACCGCGACCAATTCCTGCGCCACCGCCGTCCAACGCGACTGCGGCCCACCCAGATGCGACAAGCCAAAACCGAGGCTGCCGCCCGGCTTGAGCGGCACATTCAGCACCTCGATGCCGGCCGCCGCACCCAGCGCCAGCGGCACGACTGACACATTGGCGAGCCGGCGGATCGCAACCGCCGCACGCAACAGCATGCGCGCATAACTGCCGGGCTCGAAGGCATAGACCCGGCCTCTTGGCGCGGCGCGCGCGAACAGTTTGGTATATTGCCCAGCATGCGCGCCGATGTCGAAAACCACCCCCGTCGGCGGGATAAACCGGGTGAACAGCGGATAGAGGTCGCGATGATGCTGACGGGCCGTCGCCTTGAACAGATGGGCGGCGAAACTCCCCGACAACCGCCACTGATAGGGTTGGCGTTGCACGGCGAATGGCATGCGTCGATAGCGACGGCGGGCGCCGGCTCAGCGCGGCAGACGATATTTCTCGATCAGCGCCCAGTCGAGTTCGAGCCCAAAGCCCGGGGCTTGCGGCACCTCGATCATGCCGTTGCGGATCGCCGGGCGATTACGGATCAGCGCCGCCCACAGCGGATAGCGCTCGGGATCGGGAAAACATTCAACATAGGTTCCGTGCGGCACGGCCGACAGCAGTTGCAGCGAGATTTGCGGCTCTTCGTGATGCGCCATCTGAACTCCGTGAAGCGCACATAGCGCCGCCGCGCGTCGCCACTCGGTGATCCCGCCCGCCTCCGAAGCGTCGAAATTGACCAGGTCGACGGCTTGCGCGGCAACCAAGCGGCGCACGCCATAGGCCGTGATTTCACTCTGCCCGGCGGTAATCGGGATGGTTGTGCGCCGCCGAACCTCGGCCATCGCCGCCGCCTCGTCGTACCAGTGGCAGGGCTCTTCGAACCAGCGAATGTCGAATTTCTCGACGCGACGGGCAAAGTCGATGGCGTCCGGTGTTGTCCAGCCGCGATTGGCGTCGACCGCAAGGATGAAGTCGTGCCCGGCCCCGGCGCGGCAAGCGGCGACGCGCTCGGCATCGGCTTGCGGCGACAGACCGCCGACCTTGACCTTGCAGCCGGCCATGCCGAACTCGCGCAGACGCTCCATCTCGCGGGCGAGATCGGCGGTCGTCTTGCCCGGTTCGTAATAACCGGCGATGGCGATGATCGGCAGCGTTTCGCCATAGCCGCCAAGCAAAGTCGAGACGTTGACCCCCAGCGATTTGCCGAGCAGATCCCACAAGGCGGTGTCGACGCAGGCGATCGCCTCCATGACCAGCTTGCGGTCGCGGTTGGGATGCGCCACGGCGAACATCCTGGCCCATAGCCGCTCGATTCTGCGGGCGTCTTCGCCGATCAACAGCGGCGCCAGCTCGTCCTCGACGATGCGGACGATCGCTCGCCCATGGCTGCGGTTGTCGCCGTTATAGACCTCGCTGACCAGCCCGCCCCCGGCATGGATGCGGGTGACGACCGTGCACCGGCTGTCGACATGGTAGCCGCTGCCGGAAAATACCTTTCGCAGCGGAACCTCGATCGCAATCGCCTCGACCTTGTCGATACGCATAGACGGCCCTCCGAGCGCAGGATCGGTCAGTCTACTCGTGCGCCCGGGCGATGGAAGCGGCTTGGCCGGCGGCGGGCGAGGCTTGCCAGCATCCCTGCCGCCGCTATAGTCGCGCTGCGTCTCGCCTTATGGTTTTGTCGGGGGAGTGATGCGGTTCCGATCCTGCGCCGCGGTGATCGCGCTGCTATTCGCGTTGCTCGGCGCGGGCTCGGCCGGCGCCGTCGAATTTGTCGATTCGGCCGGGCGACGGGTCGAATTGCCGGCCCAAATCCAGCGCATCATGCCGGCGGGTCCGGCCTCGGCGGTGTTTGTCTATGTCTTGGTGCCGAACAAGCTGATCGGATGGCCCGAGCCATTGTCGCCGGCGCAACGCGCGCTGCTGCCCGCGCGCTACCGGCGATTGCCGACGATCGGACAGCTCGGCGGGCCATTCCCGACCGCCACCGCCGATGACGTCGAGCGGCTGCACCCCGACCTGATCATCGGCTACGGCGTCATCAACCCCCCGACCATCGCACTTGCCGATCGCATCCAGCAGCAGACCCATATCCCCTACCTGCTGATCGACGACAGCATTCAGGTCATGCCGCAGATGATCCGCGCGCTGTCGCCGCTGCTCGGCGCCGGCAGCCATGGCGACGAGGTCGGCACCTATACATTCAGCGCCGTCGCCCTGTTACGCGGCCAATTGCTGATTGTTCCCGCCGACAAGCGGCCGCTCGTCTACTATGGGCGCGGCCCCGACGGGCTCGAAACCCCGCTGCCCGGGTCGGCGGTGGCGAGCGTCCTCGAACAGGCCGGGGCGATCAACGCGGCTGAAGGATTGGGACGCGGCATCGTGGCGCCGGTGACCCGCGACCAGCTTTTCGCCTGGAACCCGCAGATCGTCATCGCCCAACAACGTAGCTTTTACAATGCGTTGCTGCGCTCTCGTCAATGGGCGGGGCTCGCCGCCGCGGCGCGCAAACGCATCTATCTCGAACCGGGCGCCCCGTTCGGCTGGATCGACGATCCCCCCGGATTGAACCGGGTGATCGGGCTTTATTGGCTGTCGAGCCTGTTCTATCCCGATGTCTACCAGCAGGACCTGCGCAGCATCGCCCGCACCTTTTACCAGCTCTTTTACGGGATCCAGCTCACCGACCGCCAGCTTGAAGCGCTGGTGCGCCCGGCCGAAAATCCGGAAGCGGCCAGCAAGCAGGTGGCGAATGTACCGATTTTTGGCGCCGAGCCGCCACCGATGCCAGGCACGCCGCCCAACCCCGAACTGGCCTTGCCGCCGGCGGGGCCACCAGCGGGACCGCCAGGCCGCGGCGGAATAGGCGGCGGAAGCGGGCTGCCGGGGCCGGTTCCGGGCGGGCACGGTTCGCCCTGAACGCTGCCGGTCACCACCGCAACCGGGAAGTTGATCCAGGCCCTAAAGGTGGAATTGGTGACGGATCAAACAGGCGATCAAGCCCGCAGCGAAACCGGCATCACAACTGGATCGCTCACGAGGCGCCGGCGCTGCCGTCGCCGCGCCTGACACCATTGAAGGAAGGGAATATTTTGCCAAAAATGACCACAATCCAACGGGATCGTCGAAAATAGTTCAAATTCGTAGCAAATTTAACCGTAGGATTTGCTTACACTTCGACAATATCTGTTAAGACACAATCACCTAAACCTCTGACATATCGCATATGGCACGGCATGTGCCTTGGCGCATGACATCGACCAATCGAAGAGGTTGTTGTCATGTCAAGGTGCAACGCGCTTGCCGCCGCCGCGATAGCGGCGATCATGGCGGCTAGCGTTACATGGCCGGAACCGGCTGCGGCCACAGCGGTAAGCTTTGCCTATGGTGCGCTTGCCGACGGCGCCACCGACGCGCAAATCCAAAGCTACATGAATGCACAGCTCAGCAGCTACGGGTCGGTGACCGTCAGCGGCGCGGTTGCGTCCGGCAGCTACAACGCCGACGGTCACGTCGTCGGACCGGTGACCGGCTCGGGAATTTTCAAGACCGTCCATTCCTTTACGCTCGATAATCTCGACGGCACATTCATCATGAACAACAATTCGGGGAGCCATCCCGCGAACGACATCCTGATGAATTTCACCGGCCTTACGGTCGCGAGTGTCAGTTTCGATCTCGAGATCTTCCCCGACGACAGCTGCACCTCGTTGTCGGGCGGCAATTGCGGCGGGCGCGGCAACCCAAACCTGCCCGATCTGACGCTGTTGGCCAATGGCACGGCGGTCGCCCAATGGTTCGGCCTGGTGCCGGGCAGCGGCGGCAGCAGCAACGGCATTGCCGCGTCGAGCTACACGCACTCACCGGCAAGCGGTGTCTTTTTCAACGAGTCGGCGCCGCAATTGTTGGGTTCGAGCGGCATTCTGACGCTTCCCACCGGCACGACGAGCCTCGACTTTGAGGATTGGCCGGCGACGATCGCGATCGATGATTTGGTGATCAATTTCGACAGCGACCCGCCATCCGTGCCTGAACCGACCGGCATTGCGCTGCTCGGCACTGCCCTGTGCGGATGGGCGGTTTTAAGGCGGCGCCGGGCGGCCTGACCCCTCCGCGATTGTTTGCCACGCCGGGGCGTCGCGAAACGATCAACGGGCGCCCTCGGCGCGTCGCCTATGCCCACCGCCTCCCAATCCCGGTCCCGCCGGCACGGCGGATCTGCTCTGCCTTCGCCGGAGTTCGGGTCAAACCGAACACGCTATGCCCGGACATGGCCAAAAGCGCGACAAGGCGGCTGCCTATGGCGCCGGTCGCCCCGGCAACAAACACGCGCATGCAAACGGCTCGAGAAATTTACGACGGAACGCGCCATCGGGCCCGAAGCCCCACAGCCTAGTGCCGAGCCGAGGGCGCCTTTGGATTGAACCCTGCGGCGGTGATCTGATTCCCCGGCTCGGTGCGGGACGCACCCGCCCCGCCCAGCCTGGTTCAGCTGCGCCAGCGCAAGGTTCTGGGCTCGATCGGGTTTTCAAACGGGCGGCTCTCGGCGCGGGCGCGGCGGTATTCGCGTTTGAGCCGATAGTACCACTTGGCCTGGGTGTCGGCGTCATCGATTAGCATCAGCGGCGGGTTCCAGCGCAGCCCTTGCCGCTGGCGCTCCATGATCCTGCGGTCCTGATGCAGGAAGGCGCGCACATAGGGCCGCAGCAGCGGCTTGAGCGCACTCAGCCAAGGTGCGGTCCAATAGATGCAATGGTTGATTTCGCTGGTCTGGTTGTCGATCGGCGTGATCGCAGTCAGATTGCACACGGCATGGCGGCCGCTGCGGATATGCTCGATGCGCACCGCCGGCAGGCGAAACACGATCTCGGTCTCGGGCGAGCCGCCGAGCAGCCGATAGCCGCGCGAATTGGCCGAGGGCGCATGCCGGGTCATGGCGAAACCCCAGGGCGCGGGCGCAAACGCCTTGGCCTTGGCATGGATCGAGCGCCGCGACCGCCACCACCAGGCGCGGTGCACGAACGGCCCGTGCGCCGGGTCCATCAGCCCGACGACGGCATGGTCGATCGCCGCCGCAAACGCCACCGTTTCGACGAGCCGCGGCGTCGCGTCGGCCAAGCCCTCCAGGACCGGGACCGGCGGCGCCGCCGCCGGATCGGTGCCGAAGAACACCCAAATATTGCCCTGGACCTCATGCGTGGGATAGCTCTGCAGCCGCACCCGCTGCAGCGGGAACGACTGGCCCGCCACCAGCGCCGGGATCAGCGTGCAGCGCCCGGCGGTGTCGAACCGCCAGCCGTGATAGCAGCATTCGATTTGGCCAGCGTCGAACCGCCCGGCCGAAAGCGGCATGCCGCGATGCGGACAAATGTCGCGCAAGGCAAAGACCGAGCCGTCGGCGTCGCGGCCGATCAGCAGCGGTTCGCCGAGCATGACCTTGGCCCGCATCTGTCCCGGTTTGAGCCGGGCGGACGGACAGGCATAGTACCATGCCTCGCGCAGCGGCGCGGCGTGCTCCTCCGCCCGGTCGTCGCGAGATATCTGTTGCCGTCCTTGCCCCACCCGCGCGAGATTTGCCGGTTCTTTCGCACGAGGCAAGGGTGATCGCATGTCGGCATTGCCGGTCGGCACCAATGAAACCGCACCGCCGGTGGTGGACGAACCCAGCCCCGATGGGGTGCGACGTCTCACCTTGAACCGGCCGCAAACCCGCAACGCGCTGTCGGTTGCTGTGATGGACGCGCTGCGCGCCGCCCTTCACCGCGCCGGCGACGACCCGAAGACCCGCGTCGTCGTGCTTGCCGGCGCTGGTCCCGCTTTCTGCTCGGGCCATGACCTGCGCGAGCTCCGCGCCGATCCGCGCCGCGAAACCTATGAGCGGGTCTTTGCCCAGTGCAGCGAATTAATGCTGACCATCACCCGGCTTCCCAAACCGGTCATCGCAGAGGTGCACGGGATCGCCACCGCCGCCGGCTGCCAGCTGGTCGCGACCTGCGATCTCGCGGTCGCCGCCGCGGACGCCCGGTTCGCGACGCCCGGCGTCAATATCGGACTGTTTTGCTCGACGCCGATGGTGGCGCTGTCGCGCGCGGTCGGGCGCAAAGCGGCAATGGAGATGTTGTTGACCGGCGAGATGGTCGACGCCGCCCGGGCGCGCGAGCTGGGCCTTGTCAACCGCGTCGTGCCGGCGGCCGAATTGCGGCAAACAGTCGACGCGTTGGCGCGCACGATCGCGGCCAAATCCGCGCTGACCCTCGCCATTGGCAAGGCGGCATTTTATCGCCAGGCCGAACTCGACCTTGCCGCCGCCTATCGCTATGCCGCCGAGGTCATGACCACCAACATGCTCGCCCATGACGCCGCCGAAGGGATCGACGCTTTTCTCGAAAAGCGGGCGCCGGTGTGGTGCGACCGCTGAGCCCGTGCGGTTGATCGCAAGCGCTTCACGCCGAGCGACACGGACGACGCCCCGGTTGCCCGAGGGACGGGTCGGCTTACGATCGGCGGCAAGGGCGGGGTTGAAATTGGCCCTGCTCTTAACCTTCGCCGCCGCTTGGGGCCACTCGCCTGCACTTGCGGGGGATTGGTGGGACCCGAGCGGCGCATTGGGGCTGGCGCCCGTGCAAAATGCGCTCTGTCAATATTGGGGCGTTGTCTGCAAGCGGCAAAACTACATTCGCATCGATACCCTTGATTATTCACCGCCTCCGAGTTCACCCATCCTATTGTCTGAACCCGATGCCGGATGGCAGGCGTTCTCAAATTTGGGAAGCGGTGGCTCGTGGCTGGCGCGCGAATTCGATACGACAGCGACCGGGTGCGTCACGGCCGCAAGGATTGCATCGATCTTGAACTATGCGGTCAGCGATAACGGAGCCTTCAACGGCAATTTATTGTCGTTCGCCGGTCAGCAGTGGAATTTCCGACCGGTAACAAATTTGATCTCTGCCGCCAACGCCAGCGCGGCGGGGGCAGTGGAAACCCACAGCAGCCAGGAGGTCATCTTTGATTTTGTCAGTAGCTTACGCCATAAGGCGCCGCGCGACATTCGCATATCTGTCCGAATCCAGATAATTGATGACGGCGTTCCACAGCCGCAATTGGAACGTACCTATGAAATGATGTTTCCAAAGGGGGCAGATCAGTTCTCTGAATCCTGCTATATCTCGGTGTCGCAACCAGGATATTACGATCTCACGTTTCTGGTTTCCGACGACTTCTTTGGCGAGGATGAGCCTATCCCTGTGAAACTGCGAATAACGCCTCGGTAGGCCGTCTGCGCAACAGCGGCGGAGTGAACATGGACCACGAGCATTATACTGACGCCTATCTGCGCGACATCCTAAAGACGGTGCGGACAATCGCCGTGGTCGGGGCGAGCCCGCGGCCCGGCAGGCCGAGCCACGGGGTCATGGCCTATTTGCAGCGTCACGGTTATCGGGTCATCCCGGTCAATCCGAACGCCGCCGGGGAATTGATCCACGGCGAGAAATGCTATGCCCGGCTCGCCGACATCCCCGAGGCGGTGGACATGGTCGACATCTTTCGGCGCAGCGACTATGCCGGGGCGGCGGTTGACGACGCGATTGCGAAAGGCGCCGCGGTGGTGTGGTTGCAGCTGGGCGTGCGCGACGGCAAAGCCGCTTCGCGCGCCGAGACCGCCGGCCTCAAGGTCGTCATGAACCGCTGTCCGGCGATCGAGATCCCGCGGCTCGGTCTGGCCCCGCGTTAACCGAGCCTGGCGACAAACGGGGCAAGGAACTCACGCAATACCGGCGACCATTTGGCGTATTCCGGTCCGCTTGCGGAGTGGCCGAAATCGCTGTCGATCTCGAAATAGCGGGCCTCGACACCGGCCTCGGCGAGCGCCTTCATGACCCTCGGCGCCAGGCTGGGGGGAAACAGCACGTCGCTGCGGCACAGCACGTACAACACCTTGGCGCGGATCTGCGCGAAGTCCTTCATCGTATCGAACCCGATCGTGGCGCGACGCAGGATCACGAGCGAGTTGGCGTCCCACCCCTGCGCCCAATCCGCGGCCAGCCGGCGGATCGCCGCTTCGCGCGCGGCGCGATCCGGAAAGCGGCTCGCCAGCTGCTGGTCATAGCCATAACGCATCAGGGTTTCATAGCGCATCTCGGTCAGCACCGATTTGGCGCCGCCGCGCCCGTAATAATTTCCGCCATGCCAGTCGGGCGCGCTGGCCAGCCGCGCCTCGAGTTCGGCCAGGCTGCGCTCGGCATTCTGCGCGCGCGGCGCGGTGACCACGGCGACAATCGCGTCCATCGCCTGCGGATAGGCAACCGCCCATTGGAAGGCCTGGTAGCCGCCATAGGAGGGGCCCGCAACCGCCACCAGGTGACGGACGCCGAGGCTGTCGAGCAGCGCCTTTTGCGCGGCAACGATATCGCGCACCGTGATTGCCGGAAAATCGGCGCCATAGGGCCGGCCGGTGCGCGGGTTGAGGCTCGCACCGTTGGTCGAGCCGTAGGACGAGCCGAGCATGTTCGACGACACGACAAAGAGACGGTCGGTGTCGATGGCCTTGCCGGGCCCGATCAGCCCATCCCACCAGCCCGGCTGGTTGGGGTTTGCCGGATTGCGGCCGGCGGCGTGGTGGCTGCTGGTAAATCCGTGGGTGATCAGCAGCGCATTGTTGCCGCCGGGCGCGAGCCGGCCATAGGTCTCGTAAGCGATCGTGACCTCGGGCATCACCACACCATTGCCCAGACGAAAGTCGTGGATCGTGAATTTGCGGTCCTCGACAGTGCCGATTTCGGCGGTGTGCAGCGGTACAGCAGCCATCGGTTTCCTCCCTCGCCATGCCAAAATTCTGCGATCCGCCGGCGCCGCGCCACCGGCGCGCTTTCGCCCCGGTCAGGATACGCCTAGACTTGCCGCCGTGAACTGCGCCGCTCGCCTCGCCCCGATGCTGATGCTCAGCGCTTGCGTCGGCAGCGGTCCCACCCCCCTGCCCGGCAACCAAATCACCGCCACTTTCCCGTCCGGCGGCATCGCCAACCAGATCGTGGTGACCGCGATCGACCGACTGCCGCTGCGCAATGCCGAACTGATTGCGCCCGACGGTCATGCCACCGCGGCCCAGTCGATCACCGCCACCCCGGCACCGACCACGACATTCTCGCAGCAGACCCCGTCCCTGCTCAATCCCGGCCTTGGTTACGGGGTCGGCAGTATCGGATCGAACGCGCTGGCCCCGAATGTTGTCGGGGCCGCCCCGTTAACCCAGGGCCGATTGCTGGCGACCGTGTCGACCGCGACGATTGCGCTGCCCGACCCGCTCGCCTATCGCCGCGACTGGCAGCACTACCGCATTCGGCTCAAGCTGGGAAACCCGCCTCAGCAGGAGAACCGCGAAATCGCCGCTCCGGCGCCGCCGGCGGCCGGTTGATCGGCAAGCGATCAGGCCGCGGCGAGCTGGC
>JAJPIH010000211.1 GCA_021324875.1 Alphaproteobacteria bacterium | reverse complement strand
GCTTCTCGAAAAATGGCACCGAGATCCTGGGCGGCAGCGGCGCGACGTTGCGGGTGGCGGCCGCCGCCTTGCTGTTCGGCTGGACGGCGTTCTGCGCGCCAATCGTGGTCTGTGATTTGGCCGCCACCGGGCCCGACTGGGCAAAGACCGCGGGAGCTGTTCTGGTCCTGATCGGCACCGCTCTGGTCATCGGCGTTCACTGTGGTACCGCGAGGCATTTTCGCATTCCCGCGGCTTACGGTCTAACCTTCATGATCGGCTACACTCTGGTCGCGTGCCTTGCGGTCGACAGCGTGCTGCGCCGGGCGCGTGGGCGGGTGACGTGGAAGGGTCGCACATACCGACCGAGCGGGACTTCAGCGAAGCGCGTGTGAACCCCGGGCAGGCGGGCCGACGCTCGCGCGTCGGCGGCTGGGCGATCGCGGCGGTTCTCGCTGTCCTGGCGCTGCTCCTCTACGAGATCCGCATCGCCCTGCTGCCGTTTGTGTTTGCGATTGCGGTCGCATTTGTCACCGATCCGTGGATCCGCCAGGTCCAACGTCGCCTGGGTAGCCCGCGCTGGCCGGTCGCGGTGGGCTTTTTTGTCGTGATCCTCGCGGCGCTGGCCGGCGCGGGCTACTGGATCGTCGTGGCGGCGGTGCCCGACCTGGCGCGCGTGCTGGTCGCCGCACCGCAAATCGCCCGCCACTTTCTTACTGAGCTGATCGGTCCGGGCGTCACCCTGTTCGGCGAAACTGTCACCCCGGAGAGGGCGGTCGCGATACTCGGCACGACCCTGCGGAGCGCGATTGGATGGAATGCGATTGCGGGCACGGCAGGGCTCGCCGGTAGCCTGTTGTTCACCGCGGTGCTGACGGTCGTGCTGATGCCCTATTTCATGATCTCGGCGCCGCGGTTGGCGGCGGGGGCGATCTGGTTGGTGCCGCCGGAGCGGCGGGCCGCGGTCGAAAGCCTGCTACCGAAGATCGTCCCGGTTCTGAGGCGGTATCTGATCGGCTTCGGCATCGTCGTGGCCTATACCGCCTTTGTCGGGTGGGTCGGCTTCGGCCCAATTTTTCATTTGCCGCATGCCGTCCTGCTGGCGGTCAGCGTCGGCGTGCTCGAACTTGTCCCGGTGATCGGGCCGTTTGCGTCGGCGACAATGGTGGGACTGATCGCCCTGCAACAAAATGCGATCTGGTCGGCGGCGCCGCTCCTCGGTTTTGTTATTCTGTTGCGCCTTTCCATCGACAATCTGGTCGGGCCGCTGGTCTTGGGCGAGGCCGCACGGGTGCCGCCGGTGGTGATCATCATCTCTTTTGTGTGCGGCGCGATCCTGTTTGGCGTCGTCGGACTGCTGCTCGCGGTGCCTGCCGTGGTGTGTGTCAAGGTCACGCTCGAACATTACTACGCCGAACCGGTTGCGGCCGAGACCACCGGTTCGCGAACCGGCGGCGCGGAATAAGACGGACAAGGGAGCTCTTTTGGCATTAGCGCTGTTTACCCGACAGCAGAAGCGACGAGGATGGGCATGGACAAGACCAAGGTCGAGGAGAGCGCGGCCGCCGCCGATACAGCGGCCGAGATCGGCGGCAACATCGCTGGCGTGGTACACGCGGCGACCGAGCGGGCCAGCAGCGCCATCCATGACGTCGCCGCGACGGTCGGCTCGGCGGCGTCCGATGCCGCGACGCGGGGCGTGGAGGCGGCGCGGGATTATGTCGGGTGGCAGAACCTCCAGAGCGGCGCCGACTATGTCGGCAAGCAGGGAGCGCAAGCGCTCGATTACGTCCGCCGCAACACGGCTGAACAGCCTTGGGTGGCGCTGCTGATTGCCGGCGCGGTCGGATACGCGCTGGCCTATCTGGTTCATCACCGCCCCGGCTGAGCTGCGGCCGTGCCCGGAATGGCGGCGATGCCGCTCGCGCTCAGGGCGTGGCGCTGGTAAGCCGCAGCACATGGCGGCTGTTGTCGATCGACCATGAGGCGAAGCGGCTCAGGAAGCTGTCGCCAAGCAGCGGCTGTGAATTGACGCTGCCGATGCTGGCCGTCACATGGTCGATCGTGAGCGCACCGACCTGCAGCTGTCGCAGCACAAAGCGGGCGCTCTTGAGCGTAGAGCCGTCGGCCAGCGCATAGTCGCTGTCGCCGATAAAATCGTCGGCGGTAATGGTCTTGGTTCTGACCAAGGTCAGCACGACGTCGGCCGGCAACAGGACGTCGGAGGCGCCGCTGTCGACAATGAAGTCGAGGCTGAAGACGCCATTGATGCGAACCGGGACGACATAGGTTCCGGCCGCGTTTTTGAGCGCGACGTCGGTCACTTCGGCGGTTTGGGCAGAGGCCGCGCTCATAGGGGCCGGGGCGGCGCGGGCCTCAGCCTCGAGCGCGGCTGCGTCCGCATCGCCGAGAAAACCGCTGACGGGCCGGCCGCGGGCGCTCTGCCATGCCATGATCGCGGCGCGGGTGTCGCGGCCATAGACCCCGTCGATGGCGGCAGCCGCATCAAGGTAGCCAAGTTGCTGCAAGTCCCGCTGCAGCCGCAGATGCGCATCAAGAGCGCGACTGGCCTCTTCAAGGGCCGGCCCGGCAAGCTGGCTGAGCCACGCGTTCCGCATGTTTTGGTAGGCATTCAGGACGCAATCACGCGCCTGGCTCGGAGCGGCGGTCGCCGGCGGCGAGGTCGACAAGCCGCAGCGATCTTCGACCTCGGCAATGAACTCCTGATCTTGTTGCTTAAGCTGCGCCTGTCCGGACGACCCGAGCTGCTGATAAAGCGCCCAATAAGCCTGGTTGAAGGCGAGGTCGAGACGCGACAATTCGGGGTCGCCGCAGATCAATTGCGCCAGCGCCGAGTTGGCTTTGCCGCAATCGAAACTCGGCCCGAGAGCCGCTGTACGCGGCGCCGCGGCACCCTCGTCCCCGATCCCATAGGCGCGCAAATACGCCACCCGGGCTTCCCCCGCTCGTTTGAAACAGGCGATGACCGAGGCCGGGATCGGATCGGGCGGCGGTCGGTCGGGCGGCACGCCACAGGCGGTCGAATACGAGCGTACCCAGCGTTTTTGGTCCTCCCACAACGCCGGCCAAGCCTGTTCGCCGATGCGCGCGCGAGCCGCATTGATCGCCTCTTGCCGTTCGTCGGCCAGTCGCCCCAGCTCCGGATCGCTGCATAATACGACGCTCGGCGGATAGGTCACCCCGGCGCAATCAAAGGCTTTCGCGGTCCCGCTGGTGGCAGCGAGCGCGATCAATAAGGCGATCATCCGCATCGCCGTTCTCCGCGTTCAAATGCCGTAATAATGATGTGCGGTGGGGCGGATTTCCATCTCGGATCGAGGTTAAGCACCGAGCGGCTCGCGCTCCCACCGGTCCGATCCGCTACCTAAGCCGTGTCGTGCCGCCCTCGTTGAGAGCGCCGATCGCGGCGCCCCCGATCAATGCTGGGGTGGGTCTGGGGCGCTCGCGCCTGCTGCGCGAGTCAGGCGCTCCCGCCGTCAAACGCGCCTCCGGCCCGGCGCTTGCCGCGGCGCGCGACCGGCGGCAATGTCGGCGACATTTTCTTTTTTGCCGGGACTGCGCGATGATCGACCTTGCTCCCAACGCGGGAGCGTCGTCGGCAGCGTCCTTGCCCGTCCGATCAGGCCCACAGCTGCGAGGAGGAAGAAAAGATGATCCGCGTTCCTGTTGCGATCCTGATCGGCAGCGGGCTGATGATGCTCGCCGGTTGCGCCGGACAGCCGGGCGGTGGAGCGGCGCCGGCAGCGGTGGCGGCGCTCGAGCCGGGAATGGCGCGGGTGTGGGTCTTGCGCCAGCCGAGTTCGCCGATCGGCAACATTGCCGCTTCCGACCCGATGGTTTTCGCCAACGGTGTTCCGATTGCGCAAAGCGCTGAAGGGACGGCGTTCTTTCACGATTTTCCGCCGGGCACCTATCGCTTGACCGTCCAGCCCTACGGCACTCCGACCAATTATGTCGACACCGTGCAGTTGGCGCCGGGGATGGTGGTCTATGTCCAGGTCGAACCGGTGCCGAATTGGGAAGTCGGTTCGACCAGCGGCGGCGGCAGTTTTGTCGTCGCGACAATGTCGCCGCAAGAAGCACAAGCCTATATGGCAATGATGAGAAATCTCGGGCAGCGCTGACCACGCCGGCTGGTCGGCGGCGCGGTGCCCGGCGCGCTCCAGGAGGCTGGCAGCATGGCCGCGAGGATGACGACTTTATCAGACGAAAACGCCGAAGCTGAGCGTTTGGCGCAGGCGCGGAACAACCCGGCGTGGCGGCAATGGGGACCGTATCTGAGCGAACGGCAATGGGGGACGGTCCGCGAGGATTACAGCGAGAACGGCGATGCCTGGAACTATTTCAGTCATGATCAGGCTCGCTCGCGCGCTTATCACTGGGGCGAAGACGGTCTGGCCGGCATCAGCGACGAGCACCAGCGGCTGTGTTTTGCGCTCGCCTTGTGGAACGGCAACGACCCGATCCTGAAAGAACGCTTGTTTGGCCTCACCAATAGCGAGGGCAACCATGGCGAGGATGTCAAGGAATATTATTATTACCTGGACTGCACCCCTACTCATTCTTATATGAAATATCTCTATAAATACCCGCAAAACGCCTATCCCTACGGTCAATTGGTAGAGAACAACCGGCGGCGGAGCCGGAACGACCTCGAATATGAATTGATCGATACCGGGGTCTTTGATGAGAACCGGTATTTTGACGTTTTTGTCGAATACGCAAAGGCGGCGCCGGCCGATCTGCTGATCCGGGTCAGCATTGTCAATCGCGGGTCGCAGCCGGCAATCCTCGACGTGTTGCCGACGTTGTGGTTCCGCAACAGCTGGGCCTGGTGGCCGGAGCAGCCCAAACCGTCATTGCGCGCGCTGCCCGGCGCCAATATCGTCACGGTCGCGGCCCACCATGCCGAACTGGGCAACTTCCTGCTGCAATGCGATGGGCGCCCGCAATTGCTCTTTGCCGAGAACGACACCAACAATGAGCGGATTTTTGGCACGCCCAATACGACCGCATATGTCAAGGACGCTTTTGACAATTTTATCGTGAAGGGCCGGAGAGAAGCGGTCAACCCGAACCTGACCGGGACCAAAGCCGCCGCGCATTATCGCCTGGAGCTGGACGGCGGGCAGAGCGCGGTGCTGCGTTTGCGCCTTGGCAATGCGGCTGAGGGCGATCCGTTCGGGCTCGGATTTGACGGAATGATCGAACAGCGCCGGCGTGAGGCCGACGAATTTTACCGCCGCCTGACGCCGGCGGGGATCGGCGATGACGCCGCCAATGTCATGCGTCAGGCCTGGGCCGGCCTGTTGTGGAGCAAGCAATACTTCTTTTACGACACCGATCGCTGGCTCGACGAACACGGTGTCGACACATTGCAGCCGACCAACCAGCCGGTGCGCAACCGCGAATGGTTTCACGTGAACAGCAACCACGTTTTCTCGTTGCCCGACAAATGGGAGTATCCGTGGTTTGCGGCGTGGGATCTGGCCTTTCATACGATCGCGTTGGCGACGGTCGACATCGATTTTGCCAAAGAACAGCTTCACCTGTTGCTGCGGCAAATGTATCTGCACCCGACCGGGCAGATCCCGGCCTATGAGTGGAATTTCAGCGACGTCAATCCGCCGGTGCAGGCTTGGGCGGCGATCTTTCTCTACCGCATGGAGCAGGCGTTGCACGGCTGCGCCGATCTCGATTTCCTGAAACGGATATTCGGCCGGTTGTCGGCGAATTTCGGCTGGTGGGTCAATCGCAAGGACCGCTTTGGCCGTAACCTGTTCGAAGGCGGGTTTCTCGGGCTTGACAATATCGGCGTCTTCGACCGCAGCGCGCCATTGCCGACCGGCGGTTATTTGGAACAGGCCGACGGCACGGCCTGGGTGGCGCTGTTTTGTCAGAACATGATCGAGATCGCCTTTGAACTGGCCGCGCACGATCCCGTCTACGAGGAATTGGCGTCGAACTTTGTGACGGAGTTTCTGCTGATTGCGCGGGCTATGAACGGGCTCGGCCCGCACGGCATGTGGAATGACGAAGACGGTTTTTATTATGACGTGCTTCGCCTGCCTGACGGGTCGGCGACGCGGCTCAGGGTCCGCTCGATGGTCGGCCTGTTGCCGCTTTGTGCCACAACCGTTGTCGAGAAATGGCAGCGCGAGCGCGTTCCCGCGTTGATTGCGGGCGCCTCTGAAGCCGTGCGCCGGATGCCGGAGGTGGCGGCATCGATCCACCCGACCGGCCCGGGCCAGCTCGGCGTCGCCGAGCGCGGGCTGTTGGGCCTGGTTGATCCACAGCGGCTGCGCCGTATCCTCACCCGCATGCTCGACGAAAACGAGTTTCTCAGCCCCTATGGCGTCCGCTCATTGTCGCGCTATCACGCCGAGCATCCTTATCTGTTCAGCGTCGGCGGCCAGGAATACCGGGTCAGCTATTTACCGGCCGAGTCGGATACCGGCATGTTCGGCGGCAACTCGAATTGGCGCGGCCCGATCTGGATGCCGATGAATGCGCTGATAATCCGCGCGCTGATGCATTATTTTTTGTATTACGGCGACAATTTCCTGATAGAATGCCCAACCGGTTCCGGTAATATGATGAATTTGTTCGATGTCGCACGCGATATTGCCAATCGGCTTGCGCGGATCTTTCTGCGCGATGCTTCGGGCCGGAGGCCGGTCTTTGGCGGCGTCGAGAAATTGCAGAACGATCCCTATTGGCGTGACAACCTTTTGTTTTATGAATATTTTCACGGCGACAACGGCGC